>DASUTR010000630.1:0-2209 GCA_036374535.1 Polyangiaceae bacterium | reverse complement strand
CTGACTCACGTCGTCGCGTCGAAGAGCCTCGCGAGCTCTCGGAGCTCGCTCACGTCGGAAACGCGCGCGAGCGCCTGGCGCACGATACCGAGCGTCGGTTCGACGAAGCGGAGAAAGCTAGGGTCGTTCTTTTTTCTCTCGATGAAGACGAAGCGACCGGCGTCCTTGAGCTTGCGCTGCACCGTGATGAGATCGAATTGCCGGCCGAGGGCGAGCCGCGCCTCCCCGGAAAGCCCTCGCGCCGCCGCGTAATCGTCGAGGCGCCGCTCGACGAACGCGCGGTCGAACGGCTGGTAGCTGTCGCACAGCAGCGCGACGAGGTCGTAGGCGCGCGGGCCGAGCAGCGCGTCCTGGAAATCGATCCAGCCGAGCTCCCGGGCGGCCGGGACGGGGGAGGGCGCGACGAGCAGATTGCGGCTCTGGTAGTCGCGGTGGACGAAACCGCGCGGCAAGCTCGCGATCGTGGTCACGAGCCACGCGCGCGCAGCGTCGAAAACGGCCCGCTCTCGAGCATCGAGGGTCCTCCCGCGCGCCTCGAGAAACCATTCCCGGAAATGATCGATCTCGAGCCCGAGCAGCGCCTCGTCGAACGCGCGCAGCCGCACCACGCAGTCTTCGGGCAGCGGCTCGAGCGCCGCCTGCGCGCGAGCGAGCTCGCGAACGGCGAGCGCGTAGAGCTGCTCGCGCTCATCGGGGTGCACCGCGAGACGTTCGGCGAGCGTGTCTCCGAGATCTTCGACGAGGAGCAGCCCGCGCTCGCGTGCTTCGGCGAAGAGGCTCGGTACGCGCACGTCGCGCGCTTCGAGCAGCGCGCGAACCTCGAGAAACGGCCAGTCGCGTCCGTGCTCCCGAGCGAAGGCGACGTCGGGCGTGTCGGCCGGGACCTCCATCACGATCGCGGTGCTGCGGTCTCGGAAAACGGCGCGCGCCGCCTGCGTGTCGCGCTCGGCACGCGCTCGGTGAAACCTGCGGGGCGACGCGCCGCCCGCGATCGTCTCGAGCTCGAAGCGAGCGTTCTCGTCGCCCACGAGCTCCGAGAGCCAGCGCTCGACCTCGGGGAGCCTAGAAGTCACGGGATCGGGACTGTAGAGTAGGCGCATGCCGGCGCCCAAGCTCGCAGCGGATTATCGACCCCGCGTCGAGCGCCTGTTCTCGGCTTTCGGGCGCGATGTCTCGACCGACGCCGGGCGTTTGCTCGTCGAGCGCGCCGTCACGTTTGCCGAGCTCGTCGCGGTATGGAACGAGCGTATGGACCTCACGGCGGCGCGGGATGCCGACGAGCTCGTGGACCTCCTGTTCGCGGACGCGGCGGCGGTCGTTCGCGAGCGCGGCCCCGAAGCCGAAAGTGAAAACGAGGAGTGGCTCGACGCAGGTAGCGGTGTGGGGGCTCCGGGCGTAGCGGTCGCTCTCCTCGTTCCGACCCTGCGCATGACGCTCGTCGAGCCGAAAGCGAAGCGCGTCGCATTTCTGCGTACGCTGCTCCACGCGCTCGGACGTCTGGACGTGCGGGTCGAACGCACGCGCGTCGAGGCAATGGCACCGGGCTCTTGCGACGTCGCCATCTCGCGCGCCACCTTGCCCCCCGCCGATTGGTTGCGCGAAGCGTCGCGCGTGACGCGGCGCGACGTATGGCTCCTCCTCGCACGCGAAGGCCCTCCCGCGGGCACCGAGCTCCTCCTCGAACGTGACGCCGCCTACCGCTGGCCGCTCACCGATAGGGCGCGCCGCGCAATTCTTTACCGAAAAATGCGAGTTCTGTGAAACTGGAAAATTACCGCCAGATCGAAAAATGATCGTGGTCCTAACGATCGGGAATCTAAAAGGAATAACCCGCGGGGAAGCTTGCCGTGAGCAGCCCCGTACTAACCTTTCGAACTTGCCGGTGCCCGCGTCCCGAGCCGGGGCGTAGGACCGCCAGCACGAGAAGGAGATCCCATTCGATGTCCCGAGTCGCCAAACTCGCCCCCGTTTTCGCAGCCCTGACCTTCAGCCTGACGGCCGCCGCCGATCGCGACCTGCCCAAGGCCAAGGACCCCGACGTGACCTTCCGCGCTACCGGAACCGGCGGTCTGAAAATCAACGGAACCGGGAGCAACCTCAGCATCTTCGAGGACAAAGGGAAGATCGTCTTCAAAGTCTCGCTCAAGGATCTCAAGACGGGCATCGGCCTTCGCGACGGCCACACGCAGAAGTACCTCGAGACCTCGAA
>DASUTR010000629.1:0-9469 GCA_036374535.1 Polyangiaceae bacterium | reverse complement strand
CGCGACGTACGGCGAATCGCGCTTCACGAACACGCTCTGCATGCCGGCGGCTTCGGCCGCGATGATGCCGGGGCGGCCGTCCTCGAACACGAGGCAACGCTCGGGCGGAACGTCGAGGAGCTTCGCGGCGTGAAGAAAGATGTCGGGGTGCGGCTTTCCGCGCGGAACGTCCGCCGCGACCACCACCGCGTCGAACAGCCGGCGCACGCCGATGAGGTCGAGCGTCCGTTCCACGAGGTGACGCGAGCCGCCCGAAGCCACCGCCATCGGAAGCTTTCCGTAGTGGGCCTCGGCGATCGCGACGACTTCTGGAAACGGCTTCACGTCGTCGACCAGGCGCGTGTACTCCGCATACTGCAGCTCTTCGATGCGAGCCGGGTCGAGCATGGTGCCGAATTCCTGGTTGAGCTCGACCACGGTGCCTTCCGTGCTCACCCCGGCGCGGCTCATGAAGATGTCCCAGGTAAAATCGAACGACGCTCCGTTCGCCTCGAGCGCGGCGCGCCAGGCGCGATGGTAGAGCGGCATGCTGTCGGCGAGCGTGCCGTCGCAGTCGAAGATGAGGGCTCCGAAGTCGCCCGGTGGAAGCTCGATGATCGTGCTCAAGCGAGGCGGTAGCTATTGCGCGGGCGGAGGCGGGGGCGGCGCACTGGGCGAGTCGCCGCGCATGAGCTGCTGAATGCTCCCGTCGGTCCGTCGCTTGTGCACGAACAGCTGATTGGGACGAATCACGTCGTTGCCGAGGAGCTCACTCTCGCTCCCGCTCGAACGGCGCGGCGCCGCGCGGCGCTGGTCGCGCGCCTCACGCTCGCGTGCGCGCTGCCGCTCGCGCAGCTCTCGCAACTCGGCGCGCATTCGCTCGCGCTCGGCGCGGCGCTCCTCGCGCAGGCGCTCGCGCTCGGCGCGCTCCGCCGCCCGAGCTTCGCGCTTCGCGGCCTTCGCCGCCAGACGCGCTTTTCGTGCTTCTTCTCGGCGTGTTCGTTGGGCATCCTTGGCTCGGGCCTTCGCCGCACGCAGGCCGTGGCGCGCTTCACGCCGCGCCTCGGAGAAGCTTGCCTTCGTCACCTCGCGAGCAAGCCGAACCAGACCTCTTACCAAGCCGTCGATCAAACGACGAGAGTCACGCTCGAAATGATCCATTACTTTCCTTTTCGCGTCTCGCACGGCACGCCGGCCGTCGTCAAGTGGATGAATGGGGTACTCGAGAGCACGTCATCGTGTGACGGCGCGCTCCGCGCGGGGAGCTCGTCCTCGCAGGAGCGAACGCTCGCTCTCGACGAATCGATGGTACCGCGAAGGCGCGCTTCGCGCCGCCCCGCGCGAAAAAAACGATGCGCGATCCCGACGGGACTGACACGTTGGGCGCCTGCGCTCGCGCGCCAACGCCGGCACGGCTTCTCCCTTCGGGACGTTTCGTCTCCGTGAAACGAGCCGGAAGCGCTTCTCCAACATTAAAACGACACACTGCCGTGCTCGTGGGGCGTTCTACGACGGCGAGGCGTCGTATCGCGCGACGAGCACGCGGTACCATCGACCCTCCGTACATGAACTGAAAACCTGGTCCGTGCAAGAGGCAATGTCGAGGCCTTGCGTCGAACCGCCGGCGACCCGAGGTTTTCCGAATGGCGTTTGCGCTCTCGGCGAAAGCGGCGATGGGCGACGGTATTGCGCTCGTCTCCGCGCGCGAGGTAGCCGCGCTACCGCGGAGCGCGCCCGAGGTCGGGGGCGACGGGGCGGCGCCGTCATTGGACGAACGCGTCCATGAAACGAGAAAAACCATCAAGCGGCTACGTGCCCTCTTGCGCCTCTACCGCGGAGCCCTACCGCGCGCCGTCTATGACGAGGAAGACGCGCGACTCCGAAGGCTCGCGCGCGCCCTCGGCGGCGCCCGCGACGCCGCCGCCCTGCGCGAAAGCCTCGAGCTCCTCGTATCGCGCGCGCCCCCCGACTCGCGCGCAAGGCTTCGCGACGGCGCGGCGGTGCTCGCAGAAGCGCTCGGTGCCGACCTTCCGCTCGCGAGTAACGAGACACGGGCGACGCTCGACTCCGTTCAAGAAGCGCTCGGGGCCTTCGCCGAACGCGCCCGCGCGGTTCGCATCGAGCGCTCGGGCTTCGCGACCATCGCGCCCGGCTTTCGCCGCACGTACGCACGGGGCCGCCGCGCCTTCGGGCAAGCCCTCGAGCGGACGACCGAGCGGCGATTGCACCGGCTGCGCGCTCTCGTGAAGCGCCACCAGTACCAGCTCACCCTGCTCGAGCCGCTTTGGCCCGAGCCCATTCGAGCGTCCCGCCGCGAAGCTCAGCGCCTCGGCGAGCTCCTCGGCAACGATCACGATCTCGCACTTCTCGAGCACCGCATGAAGTCCGTCGCCGAACGGCGGGAGGTTCTGTCGCTGGCCCCCGAGTTTCGTGCGGCGGTCGCGGCCACGCACGCCGAGCTCCGGCGCGACGCCCTCGACCTCGCCGCGCGCGTGTACGCCGAAACTCCCCGACAGATTACGGCTCGGTTCCGTGCGTACTTCGACGCCTGGCGCTAAGGGCGTCGATCGGGTTCTTCGCCCAGATCGTCCTTGGCGCCGGGGCGAGCATAGTAATAAATCAATCCGTCCCAGGTGACCTGGGTGCTGCCCCAGTGCCAGAGCTCGAGGTCGAAGCGCAGCGATTCGTCGAAGGGGACGGCGTCGAGCGTACGAAAGCGATTGACCGAGAACGTTCCCGAAAAGCCGGGGCCGCCGGCGCGGGTCTGCGCGTGGAGAGCGCGGAAGAAGAGCTCTCCCGTGGACCAAGCGTAGCCGTAGTAATCCTCGGTTCCCGTGCCGAAGAAGCTCGGAAAGCGTTCGCCATCCACGTAAATCTTCTCGTCCCCCTCCCCCCACCAGCGATCGTTCGGATTCCGAATGCCGAAGACGTCGCCTACGTACACGCCGCGCCCCTCGATCGCGATCATCCTGAGATCTTTGGGCGGCTGGCTGTCGACGACCGCGGGAGCGCGGTAACGCGCGTAAAAATAGAGACTCCGGTCCGTAAAAGGCTCGTCGGTCACCGTGACGGCTCCTTCGGCACCGGGGCTGCCGCGCAGCGCGATCTCCGCCCGCTCGCGGAAGGGCATCGCGAATCGACAGATCATGCTGCCGTCGGCTCGCACGCTGAACGGTAGCGAGTCGTACGCAACGAGACCGGGCGCCCCGCCGAAGAAGACGCCGAGCGGAACGCGGGCCGTCGTCTCGCCGTCGAAGCGGAGCTCGAGCGTGGCCCGCTGGAGCGCCGCTTCGCTCGTGTCCCGTACGAAGAGCGCGAGCTCTCGCACCGCCCCCCCTCTCGGGCGCTCGAGCCGCACGCCGAGAACGTCGCCCTCCGCCCGCAGTGGTTCCGCGTGCGACCCGGCCGGCGGCTGGTACGAGCGCCAGGGCTCGCGAAACACGCGCGCCGTGCTCTCGACGTCGCCGAGCATGGCGGCGAGCTCCGCCCTCCGGTAGGTGCGCACGCGTGACGCGACCGTCCGCGCGTACGAGCGGAAGCTCAGATGGTAGTAGATGCGCTCGAATGCGCCCCCTTGCCACGGGTTCTTTCCGACGAGCGCGTCGATCGTGACCTTGAGCGCTTTCTGGAACGGGAGCGGAAAGTAGGCGTTGAAACCCTTCGCCGCGACGTACGCGAACGGGTCGGGTATGGGCCCCTTGCCCGTCAGCAGCGTATCGAAGGGCACCTCGATCTCGGGCGCGGGCTCGCCGTCGAAGTAGAAACGCAGGGTGCCCGCCGGGCTCGCGCTCCAGATGCGCACGAGCGCGCCCGGTCCGGTCGCGTCGAGGAGCACGTACTCTCGCCGGCCCGAGCGCTCTTCGACGCGGAGGTAGTTCGGTCGCGTCGAGCTCGCCCAGTCGTCGTTCGCAAACCAGCCCTCGGCGTCATCGGGCGAGATCGAGCGCCGATCGTAGCTCGACGCCGCCCGCGCGACGTACGGGGGGTCCGGGAGCCGGGCGAGCGCTCCGATATCGACCATCTCACGGAGTAGGGACCGTACCGATATCTCCCCGGGCATTTCGCGAGGCACCACGGTCGAAATGTCGGGCTGAACGTGACCGCTCCCGTCCGGGCGAACGTGCTCGTCCTGCGAAAACGCTTGGAGCACGAACAGCGAGCCAAGAACGCCTGCGCCGAGCACGAGGTACCGAACGGGAGGCTCGCGCTTTCCGACTGCCACGGTTCCGCCGGTACAATAGCCCCCCTCGTGAACACGTGATGGGAGCGAACGCCGAGCGATCAGAAATCCGCGGCACTTCTAGCGGGAGTGAACGAGTGCAGCTGCCGAAGAGCGCTCGTTCGTCCCACGAAAACGACTGATCGATCGAAGTCGCTCGCGCATAGGACGCGCCGAGTGTTCTCAAGGGTCCGGCGCGGAGCGGTTTTCTGGTTGCTTTGTGCGACCGCTTGGGCGCTGCTCGCCTGCGGCGTCGAGCAATACGAGTTCGTCGCAGAAGACGCCGGCGCAGAAGGAGGTGAAGGCAGCACGGATCCGGGCGTCGTTACCCCCACCGTCTGCGCGGACGACGGCGAATGCGAGGGTCTTCCCGCGACGAGCCTCTGCGACGTCGAATCCGGATACTGCGTCGAGTGCTTGCCCGATCGGGAAGCCGAGCTCGACCGCTGCCCCCCCGGCCTCTACTGCGACGCAAGCCAGCGCTGCGCCGTCGGCTGCGACGCTGACGCCGATTGCGGGGCGCTCACGTGCGAAAAGGAAGCGCACACGTGCATCGGCTGCCGGAGCGACACGGACTGCACTCCAGGAACTCGCTGCGAAACGGCGACCTGCGTCAGCCGCTGCACCACCGACTCGTCGTGTCCAAACGGGTGGCGGTGCTGCGCGGGCGAGTGCCGAAACCCACTCACGGACGCTCATCACTGCGCCGGTTGCGGCGCTGCTTGCGACGGCTCGAGCGAGTGCCTGAACGGCCGCTGCGGTTCGGCGCGTTGCGACGCCGGCACGGCCGAATGCGACGGGGACCCGGAAACGGTGTGCGAGACGATCGTCTCGGACGATCCGGAAAACTGCGGAAAATGCCGCGTCACGTGCGCCTCCGCCTTTTGCAGCGGCGGAACGTGTACGTCCGTCGAT
This sequence comes from Polyangiaceae bacterium, assembly GCA_036374535.1. Taxonomy (GTDB): domain Bacteria; phylum Myxococcota_A; class Polyangia; order Polyangiales; family Polyangiaceae; genus PMG-095. The sequence continues at coordinate 4,356 of DASUTR010000629.1, read as the reverse complement.
TGTCCGAGGGGCTTCGCCGATTGCAATCAAGAGGAAGCGGACCGCTGCGAGACCGAGCTTTCTACCGTGGAAGACTGCGGCGCGTGCGGCACGCACTGCAGCAGCTTCAACGGCGAGGCTTCGTGCACGGCACGCGGCTGCCGCATCGCTTGCGACGAAGGCTACGACGATTGCGACGACGACGTCGAAACGGGCTGCGAAACGCGACTCGCCACCGACGTTGCTCATTGCGGCGTCTGCGGCAACGGCTGCACGAACGAGCACGGCGGCGCCCGCTGCGACGACGGAGAGTGCTCGCCGCGCTGCGACGGCGGCTTCGGCGACTGCGACGGCGATCCCTCGAACGGGTGCGAGACCGACTTGCGCACGTCGGCTTCCGACTGCGGCGCCTGCGGCGAGCGCTGCGCGCCGAGCCACGCCGAGGGCGTCTGCGAGGACGGCGTGTGCACCGCGCGCTGCGACGAAGACTTCGACGACTGCAACGGCGACGTGCTCGACGGGTGCGAAGCCGACCTCGGAGCCGCCGAGACGTGCGGCAGCTGCGCGAACCATTGCGGCGAGAACGGCGGAACGGCGAGCTGCGGCGAAAACGGCACGTGCGAAATCGTGTGCAACGAGGATCGTGCGGACTGCGCGAACGGCCTCGAAGACGGCTGCGAGACGAACACCGCCGTCAGCACGCTGCACTGCGGAGTTTGCGACCGTGTTTGCCCGTCGAACATGGGGACGCCCGCGTGCCGCGCCGGCGTCTGCGGCATTTCCACCTGTACGGATCCGTACCGCGAGTGCGATCCGGACGACGCGGTCGCCTGCGAGACGGACGTCCGGCAAGACCTCGAGCATTGCGGCGCTTGCGGGACGCCCTGCTACTTCCCGAACGGAAGCACGGCGTGCCAGGAAGGCCAGTGCGCGCTCACTGGCTGCTCGGCGGGCTACGCCGATTGCACGAGCGCGCTCGGGTGCGAAACCGCGCTCGGAACGCCGGCGCACTGCCGGAGCTGCGACGAGGCGTGCACGAACGAGCACGGCACGAACGCCTGCCGCTCGACCGGCTGCGAGCCCACCTGCGCGACGGGGTACGCCGATTGCGACGGCAACCCGAACAACGGCTGTGAGACCTCTCTCTATACTCTCACCGACTGCCGGAGCTGCGGCGACGCCTGCTCGTTCCCGAACGCGACGCCTTCGTGCGCGACCGGCACGTGCACTCTCATCGGGTGCGCGCCCGGGTACGGTGACTGCGCGAGCGCGGCGGGCTGCGAAACCACGCTCGGCAGCGACACCCACTGCGCCGCGTGCGGCAACCGCTGCACGAACGAGCACGGCACGAACCGCTGCCAGGCGAACGGCTCGAGCTTCGACTGCGCGCCGACTTGCAGCGGCGGTTACGCCGATTGCGACGGCAACCCCGACAACGGCTGCGAAGCGGACCTCGCCTCGACGACGAGCTGCGGTACGTGCGGTCGCAACTGCGCGGGAGGAACGCCGTACTGCCGTAACGGCGCGTGCACGGCGACTCCGCCGGGTCTCTGCCAGAGCGGGGCGTTCGCGCTCTGCGACGATTTCGAGGACGGAAACGCGAACGGCTGGACGACGACGGGCGGCACCTGGGCGATCGCATCCGACCCGAGCTTCGTCTACGTGGGCGGGCTCGGTTCGTACCGCTCGACGAACGGCTCGCTGAGCTCTACGAACCAGACCGTCCAGGCTCGCGTAAAGGTGCTGCGCTTCGACTCCCCCTCGAGCTCGACCCGAGCCGGGATCATGGCGCGTTTCGGCGGATCCACCAATTACTACTCGTTCCAGATCGACGGCGCGGGCGACCTCCGGCTACTCCGCGGAACGAGCACCGTGTCGGGCACCGGCACGTGCGCCACGCTCGGCGCCTCGCTCGCGCCCGGCACCTGGTACACGCTGAAGCTCCAGGCCTCCGGCCCCATCGACGCGGCGCGCCTCGTCACCTCGTACAGCACGAACGGCACGACGTTCATTCCCGTCCACGACTGCACCATCACGAGCGGGACGCTCGACAGCGGCAGCGCTGGCGTCATCACCGTCGGCAGCAATACGAACGCCGAATTCGACGATTTCGCGGTAACGACGCCCTGAAGCTCGCGCGCCTACTCGATGCCGCCGAAACCGCACATGAGCTCGAGCAGGAAGTCCGAGCAGCGTCCACCGAGGCACGAGCCGTTCAAGCAGGAGTCGGCTGCCTCGTCGCAGGCCGAACCCGGCGGCGTCCGCGCCGTGCAAGCGCCCGCCGCGCAATAGTGCTCCTCGCGACACTCGGACGAGCTCGTGCACGCTCCACCCAGCCCCGCGAGCGCTAGGCACACGCCGCCGCTGCACGTCGCGCCGTCCACGCACGAATCGAAGCCGCTGCACGGTGCGCCGAGCGCCGCGAGCGGCTGGCACGTCCCCGCCGTGCACGTGAGGCCGGTGTCCCGGTAGCAAAACGTATCCATACCGGCGACGTCGGAGCCGCACTCGAGCCGTGCATCGTCGCAATCTCCGGCGCACGCCTCGCCGAGAGCGCCAGCGCGGCCGGGAAACCGGCACACCCCTTCGCCGTCGGCAGCGAGAGAGCAGACCGACGCCGAGCGGTCGCTCGAAGGGCACTCGACACCGCTCTCGCACGAACCGCCGCCGGCGATCTTACCCTCGGTTACGTCGCGGCACGACTCGGGCTCGACGCCCGTGCAGAGTCCCTGCGCGCGCAAATCGGCCAGGCACTGCCGGGCGCGATCTTCATGAAACACGAACTTGCTCTCGCGGGCGGCGGCGGCCTCGTACACGACGAAAAAACCCATCAAGTTCCGACAGCCCTCGACCGAGAAGGGCACGAGCGTGCAACACGGCTCGAGCGCGCCACAGAAGACGTCGACGTACTCGCTCGCGAACTTCTCGTACGGCGTGCTCGTCGCCTCCTCGTCGCCGCCGCACGACGTCGTCCCGAGGACGCACGCCACGAATCCCACCGCAAGCAAAGTCCAGGAGCTCCGCATGTCTCGAGTTTACATGATAAGCTTCGTCGCAGTCGTTTGAGATACCGCCTCGTCGTCGTCGCCACTGCGTTCGTCGCTTTCGCGACGAGCTGCGGCGGCGACGTCGTGGAGCTCGGAAACTCCGCGCCGGAGCCGGACGCCGGTGAGTCCGGGGGCGGCGTCCCGGCAACCGGCGGCGCCGCGACCGTCGGCGGCGGCGCGGGAGTCTCGGGATCCGCGAACCCGGGCGGCCGCGGCGGGGCCGGCGGTTCGTCCGCGAGCGGCGGAAGCGCCGGCGGCTCCGGAAGGCTGCGCTTCGAGAACGCAAGCCCCGTCGCCGAGCTCAACACCGAGCTCGGCGAGGACAATCCGACTCTCACCGCCGATATGCTGCAGATATTCTTCACCTCCAATCGCGACGGCGACGCCGACGTCTGGTTCGCGACGCGTGAGTTCACGAGCGATCTATTCGGCGAGCCGAGACGGCTTGCCGAGGCGAGCACGGACGACGACGACACGAGTCCGGCCATCTCGCTCGACGGTCTCACGCTGTACGTCGGTTTGAACGAGCGTCCCGACGGACTCGGCAACTACGACATCTGGGCGCTCGAGCGAACGACGCGGACGGGGGGCTGGTCGGAGCTCGCGCATGTCGCCGAGCTGAATTCGGCCGAAGACGACATCCCGAGACCCACGGCGGTGAACGGCACCGTCATGCCGCTCGGCTCGCGACGTGGGCTCGAAGGCTACCGAACCTATCTCGCCGTCCGTCCGAGCCCGGACGAGCCCTTCGCCGAGCCGGAGCTCGCCTCCGAGCTCGGCGTCGACGGACAGAACGCCGTCGACGGTTTCCTCACCGAGGACGGACGCGTGCTCTTCTTCTCGTCCGCGGCGAGCGAGGGCGCGGGCGACCTCTATTACGCGACGCGTCCGAGCTCGACCGAGCCCTTCGGCGACCCGGTGGCCATCACCGATCTCAACGAGGTCTCGGACGAGCGCGATCCGTGGCTCAGCCCGGACGGCCGCTGGCTCTACTTCGCGACGGATCGCGAAGGCACGCTCGACATCTTCGTTTCGGCCGTTTCACGGGAGTGAGCGAGACGGTGCGGCGACGCTGGCTGTTCCTGCCCTGCTTCGTGTTGACCGCTGCGAGCTGCAGCGATGCGAACAAGCACACCTACGCGCAGGCTGCGGTCGCTACGGTCGCCGCCGTCGGTGCCGTCGGCATCTACCGCGCGGTGACGCACGACTGCTGGGCGCGCTGCCGTACCGGCTATCTTTGCAACGAGGAGAGCGGCCTGTGCGAGCTCGGCGAGTGCCTCCCCGGCTGTGAGTTCGGCACGCACTGCGTCCGCGATGTCCTCGGCGAGTA
>DASUTR010000628.1:0-3800 GCA_036374535.1 Polyangiaceae bacterium | reverse complement strand
CCGCTCGTTCGTGATGCGCGACGCGGGAGGCCGCGAGCTCGGAGCGTTCACCGTCGACCCCTTCCCGCGCGAGAACAAGCGCGGCGGGGCGTGGATGCACGGGTTTCTCACGGCCGTGCCGCCCGCGCGCCACGCCGCCGTCTTCTGCGCGAACGTCCAGCCGCCCGTCGGCGGCAAGCCGTCGCTCCTCACCCACCGCGACGTCGAGACCATCTTCCACGAGTTCGGACACCTCCTCCACCACTGCCTGAGCACGGTGAGCGTGCGAAGCCTCGGGGGTACGCGCGTCGTCCAGGATTTCGTCGAGCTTCCCTCGCAGATCATGGAGAACTGGTGCAGCGAGCGTGAAGGCCTCGACCTCTTCGCGAAGCATTACGAGACGGGCGCGTCGATCCCGACCGCGCTGCTCGAGCGATTGCGGGCCGCTCGCACCTTCCGAGCAGCTTCGCTCCAGATGCGTCAGCTCGGCTTCGCCGCGGTCGATCTCGCGCTGCACATGGAATACGATCCCGCTCGCGACGGCGATGCCATCGCGTTCGGCAATCGCGTCATTCGCCGCTACGTGCCCGCCGAGCTGCCGGACGACTACGGCATCCTCGCGAGCTTTCTGCACTTGTTCTCGCACCCCGTGGGATACGCCGCGGGCTACTACTCGTACAAGTGGGCCGAGGTGCTCGACGCCGACGCTTTCGAGCGCTTTCGCGCCGAGGGCTTGCTCGACGCACGCGTCGGACGCGAGTTTCGCGACCGCGTGCTCGCGCAGGGCGACAGCCGCGATCCGATGGAGCTCTACAGGGACTTCCGGGGCCGCGAGCCGCGCGTCGAGGCGCTGCTCGAGCGACAGGGTCTCGCCTGACGCGCAAGCTCGCCATGACGTCGAAAGCCGTTATCGCGGTGCTCGCCGGAGCCGGCGTGGGAGTCGTGGCCGCGGTCGGCCTGCGCAGCCGAACGCCTCCGTCGCCGTCGCCGAATCCCCCCGCGCCGGCACGCGCGGCTTCGGAGCTTGCCGTTGCCACGAAGACCAGCGCGCCCGCGCCGGTCGGACCCGAGGTTCCCGAAACGTCGCCGCTCCCTGCCGCGCCCGACGACGACGTTCCCATCGCGACGAAGGAAGAATTCCAGGCGGCTGCCGTCGCCTGCGAAGAGAAGGACGCTGGAGCGTGCCGGCGTGCCGCAACCGCCGCCGACGTAGGTACGGTCGTGCCGAAAGACGCGAAACGGGCGAAGACGTTCCGTAGGATCGAGCTCACGACCATCGTGCGCGGCTGTGAGAAGGGAGCCGTCGCGGCCTGTGTCACCCTCGCCGATCGCTACCTCCGCGGCGACGGCGTAGCCCAGAACGAGCGCACCGCGACCGCGCTCATCGACCACGCGAGAGAGATCTGTTCGCGTAAGCCCGACGACGCCTGCCGGGGCGTGCCCGCGAATTAGCGGCGCCTGCCGTCTCTTCCCGAGGGGCCAGAGGAGCGTCAGCCGTTCACGTTCTGCCGCGCGAGCCGCTCCGCCTCGCCGATCAGCCGCGAATACGTGTCGAAACGCTGGTCGAGCGCCTCTTCTTTGATGCGCTGGCTCACGGGGGGCCACGACGCCGAACGCATCGAGGGCGGCTGATCGCCGGCCGCGGCGACGCTCGAAATCTTCACGGCGCGATCGACGCGCACCTTCGCGCGCGCGGCGATCTCGTCGACGAGCTCCGTGAGCTCGTTCGCGACTCCGCCCGTTCGCCCTTCGCCGAAATCGAAGACGCGCGTGTCGATGCGAGCGACCCAGTGGACGGTCGCGAAATGGAGATCGGCCGCGAGATAGCCGAGCTGGTTTTGCAGCGACTCGCGAAAGACCTGCATCTCTGCGACGCCGGGCACGACGGCGCGAAACGAACCGCTCGACGGCGAGCCCTGCTGCGGAGCACGCCCGGCGCTCGAACGGCCGGGCTGAACCTCGCCCTCGACGATGCAGGTGAGCGCCCCGTACGGGATCGTCATCTGCCGATCCTTGAGCTCGAGCCTGAAATCGGACTCCCGAAGCTCGATCCGGTGCACCGGCACGTGACGGCGATCGGGATCGTGGGCGACCAGGTGATCGACGAGCACGACGGGAAACCCCGCGGCGAGCAGGCGGCTTCCGAGGTCGCGCGCCTGGCCGAGGTCGCCGACGACCTTGACGCAACCCCAGACCCCCGGCTTGAGACGCGTCTTCAGGTCGTAGAGCACGAGACCCGTCGCGCGAGCGAGGGCCTGATACGAAGCCTCACTCGAGTCGAAGGTCGGCCCGAGCAACACCAACATCAGTGTCACAGACTAGCGTGGTTCCAAGCCGTCGGACAGAAGCAGTCGCACGATGCGCTCGCGCGGCCGCGTGCGGCAGCCGAGGTCGCTACTCTCTCCCGCGCCGCTTCACGATTCGGTTCCGGAACTGCTTCCGGAAGCGTCGCCCCCATCATGCGCTCCCCCGTGGTAAGGGACCGGGCGCAATGCGAGCTCAATCGATCGTCGCGACGGCCCTGTTTACCGCCCTAACGATATCGGGGGCGACGGCGGCGCCGAATCCGCCGGCGAAAACGCCGGCCGCCGCGGTCAAGGACCCGGCGAGCGAAGCGCTCGCGCGACTCGCGCTCTCCATTCAACGCACGACCCTTGCGAACGGCCTTCGCGTCGTGCTCGACCCCGACCCGAGCGCACCGACCGTCGCCGTCTCGGTCACCTACGACGTGGGCTCGCGCTCCGAAGAGCCGGGCAAGAGCGGGTTCGCGCACCTCTTCGAGCACATGATGTTCCAGGGCAGCGCGCACGTGAAAAAGGGCGATCACTTCTCGCTCATCACCGAGCGCGGCGGCACCCTGAACGGGACGACCTCGAGCGATCGCACGAACTACTTCGAGGTTCTGCCGGCGAGCGAGCTCGCGCTCGCCTTGTGGCTCGAGGCGGATCGCATGCGGTCGCTGCAAGTCAACGCCGAGAACTTCGAGAACCAGCGCGCGGTCGTCAAGGAAGAGTACCGCATGCGCTACGAGAACGCGGCCTACGCGCGCGCCTGGCTCCGGCTGAGCGAGCTCGTGTTCGTGAACTACCCGCCCTACGCGAACCCGACGATCGGCAAGATGGCGGATCTCGACGCGGCCAAGCTCGAGTGGGCGCAGGAGTTCTACGCCCGCCACTACGTCCCGAACAACGCCGTCCTCACGGTCGCGGGCGGGTTCGAGCCCGACGAAGCACTCGCGCTCGTCGAGCGCTACTTCGGCGGGATTCCGAAACGCGCCGTGCCGCCGTTTTCTCCCCCCGCGGCGCTCCCCGCTGCCGTGGCCGCGCGCGAGACGCTCACCGACTCGAACGCGAAGACGCCGGGACTCCTGTACGGCTACGTCGTTCCGCCCGCACGCACGCCCGAGCACTACGCGCTCGAGCTCGCCGCGGTGCTGCTCGGCGACGGAGAGAGCGCGCGCCTCTACCAGTCGCTCGTGCGAAAACGCGCGATCTGCCAGGAAACCAGGGCCTGGACGCGGGATTTTCGCGGCCCGGATCAGTTCGGCGTGCAGGTCGTGCTCTCCGAGAAGGCAAAGCTTCCCGAGGTCGAGCGTGCGCTCGACGCGGAGCTCGACGCGCTCGCCAAGACGCCCATGAGCGCCGCGGAGCTCGAGCGCGTGAAGCGCCGCGTCCGCGCAAGCTTCGTGTTCGGGCTCGAGACGACGCTCCGCCGCGCGGTGGAGCTCGGCGAGTTCGAGGTCTACTGGGGCGACGCACGCGGAATCGCTGCGGAGCTCGATCGCTACCTCGCGGTGACGGCCGCAGAGGTGCAAGCCGCGG
>DASUTR010000627.1:0-2071 GCA_036374535.1 Polyangiaceae bacterium | reverse complement strand
CCAGGCGCGCATCTGCCACTCCACCACCGTCGCCGGCGTCGCCCAGACCTGGGGCTACGGCGCGATGACGAACTCGTATAACGACGAGCAGAATTCGAAGTGCCTTTTCTTCCTCGGCTCGAACGCCGCCGAGGCGCACCCGGTGTCGATGCTGCACACGCTGCACGCCAAGGAGAACGGCTGCAAGGTGATCGTCGCCGACCCGCGTTTCACGCGCACCGCAGCGAAGGCCGACAAGTACCTGCGCTTCCGCTCCGGCACCGACGTGCCGCTGCTCTTCGGCATCCTGCACGTCATCTTCAAGAACGGGTGGGAAGACAAGGAGTACATCCGCACTCGCGTCTACGGCATGGACCAGGTGAAGAAGGAGGTGATGGAGAAGTGGTCGCCGCAGGCCGCTTCGGAGGTCACCGGCACGCCGGTCGAGGACATCGAGTACGTCGCGAAGACGCTCGCCGAGAACCGGCCGGGCTTCATCATCTGGGCGATGGGCCAGACGCAGCACAACAACGCCAACGGGATCGTGCGCGCGTCGAACATCCTGATGCTCGCGCTCGGCAACGTCGGGCGCTCGGGCGGCGGCTGCAACATCTACCGCGGCCACGACAACGTGCAGGGCGCGACCGACATCGGACCGAACCCGGACACGCTGCCGGGCTACTACCCGGTCGCCGTGCCCGGCTCGTGGGCACACTGGGCCAACGTGTGGAACGTAGACCTCGAGTGGCTGAAGAAGCGCTACGCCTCCGAGGCGATGATGGCCAAGCCCGGCATGACGGTGTCGCGCTGGATCGACGGCGTGACGGAGAAGAATGATGCCGTCGACCAGGACCCGAACCTGCGCGCGATCTTCTTCTGGGGCCACGCGCCGAACTCGCAGTCGCGCGGCTCCGAGATGATCGAGGCGATGAAGAAGCTCGACCTGATGGTCGTGATCGACCCGTACCCCTCGGCGAGCGCGGCGATGTTCGCGAAGGTCCGCAAGGACGGCGCGTACTTGCTGCCGGCGGCGACCCAGTTCGAGTGCGAAGGCTCGGTCACGGCGTCGAACCGCTCGATCCAGTGGCGCGAGAAGGTGATCGATCCGCTGTTCGAGTCGCGCTCCGACCACATGATCATGTACCAGCTCGCGGCGAAGCTCGGCTTCGGCGATCAGTTCCTCGGCAAAAAGGACGGCAAGCAGCAGCTGCGTCTCGTCAAGGCGCCCGGCGGCGAGGAGCCGTCGATGGAGGACGTAACGCGCATGGAGACGAACCGCGGCGCCTGGACCATCGGCTACACCGGCCAGTCGCCCGAGCGCATCCAGGCGCACATGCGCAACATGCACGTCTTCGACGTGAAGACGCTGCGCGCGCGCGGCGGCAAGGACGCGAAGACCGGCTACGACCTGACCGGCGACTACTTCGGCATGCCCTGGCCCTGCTACGGCAAGGCGGAGCTCAAGCATCCCGGCTCGCCGAACCTGTACGACACGTCCAAGCATCCGATGGACGGCGGCATGGCGTTCCGCGCGCTCTTCGGCATGGAGCGCGAAGGGGTCAACCTGCTCGCCGAGGACGGCGTGCACAACAAGGGCAGCGAGATCACCACGGGCTATCCGCAGTTCGATCACGTGCTGCTGAAGAAGCTCGGCTGGTGGGACGAGTTGACCGATGAGGAGAAGAAGCTCGCCGAGGGCAGGACCTGGGCGAACGACATGTCGGGCGGCATCCAGCGCGTGGCGATGAAGCACGGCTGCACCCCGTTCGGCAACGCCAAGGCGCGCGCGGTGGTGTGGAACTTCCCGGATCCGATTCCGATTCACCGCGAGCCGCTCTTCAGCCCGCGCCCGGACATGGTCGAGAAGTACCCGACCCACGACGACGTGAAGGTGTTCTGGCGCCTGCCGACGCTCTTCAAGTCGGTGCAGCAGGCCGCGGTGAAGGAGGAAGTGCACAAGAAGTTCCCGCTGGTGCTCACGAGCGGCCGGCTGGTCGAGTACGAGGGCGGCGGCGAGGAGACGCGCTCCAACCCGTGGCTCGCCGAGCTCATGCAGGACAACTTCGTCGAGATCAACCCGAAGGCAGCGGCC
>DASUTR010000626.1:0-4121 GCA_036374535.1 Polyangiaceae bacterium | reverse complement strand
CGGGCAGCTTCTTCTTGCCGCGGTAAGACACCTTCGGGAGGTCGAGCACGACGCGCGCCGGCTGATCGGCGCTCGGTTCGACGAAGCTCATGTCGAAACGCGCGGGATGCGTCACGTGGACGACGACACGCGCGGCGTCCTCCGCCCCGTAGCGCTCGATGCTCGTGATCTCGGGCGGCGCACCGGGCGCGCCCGTGACTTTCGGAACCACGACGAGCGCTTGATCCGTTTTCGGCGCGCTCGCCGGCGGCGCTGCCGAAGCCACGCCGCGCGAGCGCGTGTCGAGCTCGGCAAGCGCCTCGCGCGACGGCTCGTAACCCGCGAGCCCGAGCAGCGCGCGCTCCGCGGTGGCACGGCACGCTGAATCGGCGCTGCGCGCGCGTTCGCCGTAGATGCGGCGGTACGCGGCGCCCGGATCGCCGCGCAGCTCGGCCTCCACCAGGGCCTGTCGCAGCGACGCGCGACAAGCGAACTCGCCGCCGCCACGCGCGACCGCGCCGAAGAGCTCGACCGCTTCGAGCGCATCGACCTCGCGACGCTCCAACCGATACAGGCGCGCCCGGAGCTCTGCGGCCTGAAAGAGGAGCGCCGCGCCCGGCGCCCCGCCCTGCCGCGTCCCGTCGAGCGAGAGCGCGTCCGCACGCGCCACGACTTCCAGACGCGGTGGCAAGACGTCACGCTCGAACGCACTCGCGGCTCCGCGCGGCGACGAGGTGGGTGCGTCCCGCCCGCAGCCGGTGCAGCCCGTGTGGCTCAGGGCGAAGAACGCCACGAACGACGCCGCCAGCGAGCGTACGCCGCTGCCTAGCCGAGCTCGTTGACCTCGCGTTGCGCGCACCAGGGGCGGAATGGTACCTTCTCGGCCGCGATATGGCCGAGAGCGACGGAAAACCGGCCTCGGGCCCGCTCAGCACCGAAGAAGCGGACCGTCTTTCGGAGCGCTTCAAACCGAGCTGGGAGGCAGAGCCCGAACCCCCCACCGTTCCGAAGCAGGATGCGCCGGTAAAGGCGGAGCCCGCCATTCCGGTGGCACCGGCGATCAAGATAGAGCCGGGCGGCATCGACCCCGCCAAGGTCCCGCCGCTCGAGAGCGAACCGATCAAGACCGAACCGATCAAGACCGAACCGGTCAAGGTCGAGCCGAAGACCGAACCGATCAAGGTCGAGCCGATCAAGGTCACCCCGGTAGTCAAGGTCGAGCCCGCCAAAGTCGACCCGACCGTTCCGCTTCGTACGGCGCCCGCCGAGACTGCGAAATCGGCGAATCCGCTCGCGAAGCAAACCATGCTCGGCATCGCGCCGCCGGCATCGTCGTCATCGCCGCCCCCCGCTGCGCCCGGCCCCGCTCCGGACGAGCTCGATTGGGGGGTGCCGACGAATCCGGCTCCCTCGGCGCTCGCGGAAACCGAGACCATCGAGCCTGCGCCGAAGTCGAACCCGAGCGGCGTCGGTCAAAAATACGAGCCGAAGGACGCGGGCGCGCCGGCCATCGTTCTCACGGACGAAGTGAAACGAGCCGAGGAGCACGCACGCGCACAACTCGTCGCCGAGCACAGGGCGCGCAGCGCGCCGACGGTTCTCAAGTTCAAAGCGGTCGAGGTCACTCCGAAGGCGCCTCTTGCGGACGACGACTTCGAGTTCAAGCCACCCAAGCGACGCGCCGGCCTTTGGCTCGGTCTCGGAGCCGGAGTCATCGCCATCGCGGCTGTCGCCGTCGTCCTTTCGGATCGAGGCAGAAAGCCGACCCAAGAAGGGCCCCCGGTCGAGGTCACGGCAGCCGCGCCGGCGCCGGAACCGCCCCCGTCACCGCCGCCGGTGGAGGTGCCCGAAGCCGAGCCTTCGCCTCCTGTGACGCGCCCGAACGAGGGTTCCGAGACTGCTCCGGCGGTGACCCCGGTGGAACCCGCCACGGCCAAGCCGGCGCCAGTCGCCCCGAAGCCGATCGCGGCCCCAAAGCCGGCCTCTGCCCCGAAATCGGTCACGGCAACACCCAAATCCCAGCCAACCGCGCCCAAAGCGGCGCCGGCCGGCAAACCCACCCCCGCAACCAAGCCGGGGTCGAAGCCGGCGGCGGGCGGCATCGTGCGCGACGCACCCTTCTGAGATCCTGCAATTTTCTGAGACCTAGCGCTGATCGCTCAAAGTCGCCTACTGTGGTCGGCCGTGTCAGACAGGCTCTGGGTTCGGTTCCTCGGCGCCTGCGTGCTTGCCGGCTGCATCTTGTGCTCCCCGGCGGCACGCGCCGACGAGGACCCCACCACCACCGCGGCGGCGCGTGAACGCTTCAAGGAAGGCGTCGCGCACTTCGACAAGAAGGAATTCGAGAAGGCGCGGGCCGCGTTCGTGCAAGCCTACGCGTTGAAGAAGCACCCGTCGGTGCTCCTGAACCTCGCACATAGCGAGCTCCGCTCCGGACACGAACGGGACGCCGCCAAGCACTTCTCGCAGTTTCTCCGCGAGGCGAGCGACGCCTCTGCGACCGACCGCGACTCCGCTCAGGCCGGTCTCGCCACGGCTCGCCAGTCGCTCATCGAGCTCGTCGTGAGCGTCGACGAACCGGGGGCGGACATCCTCGTCAACGGCACCTCGGAAGGCACGTCGCCGCTTTCGGATCCGGTATTTCTCGAGCCCGGCTCGCACAGCGTCGAAGCGAAAAAGGGCGGCAAGACGGCGGCGCAGAGCATCGCCGGCAAGGCCGGCGAGCGCAAAGAAGCGCGGCTCCTTCTCTCGACGCCGGCACCGGCGGCGGCCGCACCGGCAGCGACCGAGAAATCCGAGCAAGAGAGCGGCGCCGAAACGACCGAGGTCGAAGTTTCGACCGGCGGGCGCGAACCGTTTCTGCGTTGGGTAACGACGCGCCCCGCCGGGCTCATCCCCGCGAGCGCGACGATCCTGCTCGGACTCGGCGCCGGCGGCTTCGCGATCGGCTCGAACGTCCGCTACAGCGACGCGGATTCGACGGCCGAGTCAATCAACGAGGCCGCGAAGGTAGACGAGATTTCGACGCAGGGGATCTGCGTCGATCCCGAGGGCAAAGTGAACGGCTCGACCGCCGTTCCGGCGGACGAAAAGCCGAGCCGCATCCAGCAATACAAGGACGCTTGCCAGAAGCACCAGGACTACGTGGATCAGGGCGACGCGTTCAAGACGGTCGCGATCGGTCTCGGCGTCGGCGCCGGCGTCGCGGCGGTTGCCACCGTCGTGCTCTATTTCACGACCGCTCCGAAGACGGGCGAGACGGCGAGCGGCGCTTCGTCCTCGCCGGAGGTCGCCGTGGTTCCGTGGGCAACCCCCGCGTCCGGCGGGCTCGCCGTGTTCGGACGCTTCTGATCGTCTTTTTCGCAGCGGGCGAGCCAGGCACGGAACGTACTGCGGGGCACACCGGCGGCGCGCGAAGCGGCGCTCACGTTTCCGCCGTGCTCACCGAGTAGCGTGAGCGCGCGCTCGGGCCCCGCCCTCGTCGCGGTAAGCGCGCGGGTCTCCTCGGGTAGTACGACGTGGTGCGCGTCGATGTCGACACCCGGCGCCGTGACGGCCGAACGGTAGAGCACGGCGGAGAGCTCCCGCACGTTCCCGGGCCAGGCGTACTCGAGGAGCCTCGCGAGCGCCGCGCCCGTCAGGCGCTTGTCGCCGACGTCGTCCTTCAACCGCGACAGGAGAACCCGTGAGAGCGCGGGGATGTCGCTCTTGCGGCGTCGCAACGGAGGAAGCTCGATCGTCGCCGTCGAGAGGCGATGGAACAGGTCGGCACGAAAGCTTCCTTCGCGGACCCGCTCGTCGAGCCGCACCCAGCTCGCGGCGACGAGCCGCACGTCCACGTGTAGCGAGTCGCTCGCGCCAATCGGCCGCACCGCGCCGTCCTCCACGACACGCAGGAGCTTCACTTGCACGGCGTGCGAGAGCTCGCCGACTTCGTCGAGAAACAAGGTGCCCCGGTGCGCGAGTTCGAACGCGCCTGCACGTCCGCTGACGGCCCCCGTGTACGCTCCCCGGCGGTGCCCGAAGAGCTCGGCGTCGGCGAGCGAGTCGGGAAACGCGCCGGCGTTGAGCGGCACGTAAGCCCCGCTTCTACCGCTCAGCGCGTGCAACGCTTGCGCGACCACGTCCTTGCCGCTGCCGGA
>DASUTR010000625.1:0-7137 GCA_036374535.1 Polyangiaceae bacterium | reverse complement strand
ATGGGACCGACGAGCAGCGTCGCCGCGTTGGCGACCACGATGTCGACGGGTCCGAGCTCGCTCGCCACTCGGTCGAAGAGCTCGCGCGTCGAAGCTTCGCTCCGCAGATCGCAGCTCTGGGCGAGCACGCGGCCGCCGTGCCGCTCTAGCCAGAGGCGCGTCTCTTCGAGCGGCACGGGATCGCGCGCGCAGATCGCCACGCTGGCGCCGTTTCGTACGAGCTCGCGGGCGACGGCTCGGCCGAGCCCCCGCGAACCGCCGCAGACCACGGCCACCTTGCCCTGGAGCGGACGCCGGGGTCGATGGAACGCGTCGAAGGCAAGGGCGAGTACACGCCCGAACACGAGGTGTGCCGCGAGCATCGTCGTCGGGCGACCCACGCGGTCTCGCGAAGGCCGCGGCATGAGCTCCGCCTTCGGCAGCCAGCCCGCGTAGTTTGCGGCCCACGCGAGCGCGCCGTACGCCACGCCGGCGCCCGGCGAATGCGCGCGGGCCGGCAAGAGCCCGTACACGGCGCCGAGCGACCCTCCGAATGCAAAATGCGCAGCGAGTGCGCTCGCGTCGAGCGCTGCGCCACGTGGCCTGGGTGCTCCGAGGCGAACGAGCAACCGCCGCGTAATGCGCCGCGGCGGTGGTTCACCGACGAGACCGATGCTCTTCCCCGCAGCGATGGCGACCGACATCGCCAAAGTGGCCGCAAAGCCCGCCAATATACCGGTGGCCACGCGGGCCAGCACATGCCTCATGGAGAGGTCGCGTGCATTGCGCGTGCCAGCTTCGCGCCGGCAGCGTGACGCGTGCGTCCCGAGATGCAACGTGACGACGTGCCTCTCTCTCGGAGCGGGCGAACAACCTTACATAGAGACGTCTCTTGCGAACGCCCTCTTCATGAATACCCACGCAGCCACGGGCTCTCGTGCCGGAGATAGACTTCGTGCAGGCAAGGAGCGCGTGATCTTGCTTTGGGAGGCGCGCTTGCGCGAGCACGTGCCTGCCGCGGCGCGGGAGCCGCGCTTGATCCTCATCGACACGCTGCCGGCGGTGCTGGATCAGCTCGTCGAAGCATTCTCTCCTCACCACGCTCGGCAGACTGCAACGCAAGGCAGCACGGTCGCGACCGAGCACGGCGGCGAGCGCGTGCGCCTGACCCAATTTCGGCTCGAAGACATCATCACGGAGTACAAGTTGTTGCGGCAGGTTCTTTTCGAAGTCTTGGAGGAAGGGGGCCCCCTCACGCCGGACGATCGCAACACACTGAATGCCTCGCTCGATCAAGCGCTGAGCGAAGCGTGCGCCGGCTACGCGTTGGTTCAATCGAGATTGAGAGATCAGCTCTTCGCCATCATCGCGCACGATCTGCGTAACCCGCTCAGCGTCGTTCAAGCGACGGCCACTCTGATCCAACGCCAGCCGAGGGCGACCGCCGTGCCGCGCTGGGCCGCGCGCATCTGCGACAACGTCGGCCGCGCAGACCGCATGGTTCAGGATCTCCTCGACGCGATGCGGGTACAGACCGGCGCCCGGCTCAAGCTCCATATCGAGGAGAACGATTTCGTAGAGGTCGTGCGTGACACCCTCGACCAGCTTCGGGTCCAGTACGGCGATCGATTCGTATTCGAACCGCCGGAGCCCATACGCGGGCACTTCGCACCCGATGCGCTGCGCCGGGCGCTCGTGAATCTCCTGACGAACGCCGTCAAGTACGGAGCACCGTCGCGCCCCATCACGGTGACGCTGCAGCAGCAATACGAGCGAGCGCTCCTCACCGTTCACAACCACGGGGCTCACATCCCGGCAGCGACGCACGAGTCCCTGTTTCGCGCATTTCAACGCTCCGAGACGTCGGAGGCGAGCGGCCAGCGCGGATGGGGTCTTGGTCTCGCGCAAGCGCGGGCCGTAACCGAAGCGCATGGAGGAAGCATCGGGGTGGACAGTGCGCCGGACACCGGTACGACCTTCACCATCGACATCCCGCTGGACGCGCGTCCGTTTCAAGAAAAGCCCACGACGCCGGGCGCAGACGGCCCGCCTCCCGGCTAGCGCCGCCGCTCGCTGCTCGACTTCGCGATCGCCGCTCGGGCCTCGATACGGGGCGGAACGAGACACCGCTCGCACGTTCGTGTTTCGAGCAGGTGAACGAAATCGCCGGAAATGCGAGCGAAGCGGGGCGTCGTGCCACGATTTCTAAGAATGCGAGCGATTCGATTGCAACTCGAGCGACGATGAATACAACTCCGGCATTCCCGAGCCTGCGGGCGCAGCATCGTGCCCGTTTCCCCTGGAGTAGAGGATGAATTCAAGCCCCGAGCCGCGCGAAGATTTCCAGGCCGAAGCATCGTCACCGTCACGACCGATGCTGACGATGGTGGGTCTCGGCCCGCCGCTGGAACCCGAAGCGCCCCTTCTTGCCGGAACGACGGCGTACCTCGAAGAAGAGCCGGGCCCCGTCAGCGAGCAGCGCACGTTGGTCGGTTTTCCCCCGGCGTCGGGTCCAACTGCGGACGCGAACGCTTCGGAACCGGCGGAAACGCCGAACGACGCCATCACGGCCGTCGCGAGCTACGACGAGGTCACCGTCGTCACGTCGAAGGCGGCCTTGTACTCGGTGCCCGCCGAGACAGCCGACGTCGTAGAGCTCGACGACGTGGAGCTCGTCGAGTCGGAGCCGGAGCTCAAGATTTTCCCGCCTTCGCTCGACTCGTTCGTGCCGCCGCCGCGTTTTTCCAAAGGTCGCCTCGTCGTCGCGCTGAACGTGGCCGGCATCGCGCTCGGTGTCGGGTCGCTTGCGTGGGTGCTCGCGTCGGGACAGCCCGCCGAAACTCCGCCTCCGGCTCCCCAAGGCAACCGCCCAGCGAGCGTCCCAGCACGCTCGCCGTTGCGCGAAGCGCCCCTTGCCGCGACGCCGGCCACCGAAGTCGTGTCGGTGCACGAGCTCGACGTGAAGCCGAAGGCGAACCGGACCGAGCCTGCGTCGGCTCCGGCGCTCGTCCCCGTCGATCTCGATGGGCCCGTCGAACAGGCCAAAGCCCACGAAAGTACGCTCACCATCACTTCGCGCCCGCCCTGCAACGTCGTATTGGACGGACGCCCGCTCGGATTGACCCCGCACACGCTCAGCGTCTCGGCGGGTACCCACTCGGTCGTCTTCATCCACCCCGTCAAGGGCCGTAAGGCGATGCAAATCGAAGCGACCACCGGAAAGACGGCGGTAGCGGCGATGACATTCTGAGCTTGCGAGCCAGATAAGCCGCGGGAATGCGCTTTCGTCCTCGAGCGTTGCCTACGTTTTCTATGGCAAAACGACTCGTAAGCCGTGTTCTCATCGTCGTTCTTTTGCTCCTCTTGGTCGGTTGCGATCACGCGACCAAGGGCGTTGCCAAGGCCGAGCTCGAGACGGGCGGGGCCCGCGAGCTCATCGATGGGCTCGTGAGCTTGCGCTACGTGGAAAACACGGACATCGCCTTCAACCTCTTGCGCTGGGTTCCGGAAGCCGTTCGTTTCCCTCTGCTTCTGGTCACGGGCGCGCTGGCCGTCGCCGCGCTCGGCTTTCTCCTGCTCCGGACGCGCGGCGTCGCGTCGCTACCGCTGCTCGCGCTCGTGCTCGTCACCGCGGGCGCCGTCGGCAACTACATCGACCGCGTGTTTCGAGGCTACGTCGTCGACTTCGTTCACTTGAAACACTGGCCCGTGTTCAACGTCGCGGACGTCTACGTAACGGTCGGTTACGCGATCTTGGCCGGTTGGGCATTGTTCGTAAAGAGGGCTCGCGATCGCTCGGTCGAGCCGGCGCCTCCGGCGTAGGAAAGATCGCGGATCCGACGTCGGACGAGCCTTGGCTCGACTACCGCTCGTCGTTCGGAAGAAGACGTACGTGGCCGAGCGCATAGCGCCCGTCTCCGTGCAAAGGAAAAACTCCGAGAGCGTCGAAGCCGCCACGGGCTCGGGATGGAACGTCGACGCGTCGCACGGCGAGCCCCTTGCCCGACGACTGCTTGATGGTCGTCATCGCAAGCGGGCGCCGCGCGCGGTAGTACACGACGCGATAGTAGTCGTTGTGGTCGACGCTGAGCTCGACGGAACGTGTCGTGACGCGCTCGCCGAACGTGAGCAGCAGTTCTTCGCAATCCGGTTCGCAGGTGAAGCGAAAGTTCCCTTTTTCGTCCCACGCGGCGCCGTCCCTTCGTGCTTCGAGATAGGACGAAGCGCTGGCTTCCTGGCGGTTCGACCGAGCCGTGGGTTCCCGGCCCGTCTCGGCGATTCGCGCGGCAAGGGAGAAGCTCGGGTGGCTGACGAGCACGACGGCGGCGACGCCGAGCGCCGCGACCAAAGCCGCGGCCGTCACGAAGGCGAGCTGCGGCGGGAACGGCGAACCGCGCAGGCCGAAACGCGCCGCACCGGGCGCGGTTCTCACGAACGACGAAGCCGCGAGGCAGACGAACACGCCGTCGAACGGGATGCGGTATCGCGGTTCACCGAGCGAACCCGCGGCAACGAGCGCGACCGCGGCCACCACGGCGAGGAGAAAGAGGGACACGGCCGAGGCGAGCGGACGCCGGACGACGCGCCGAGCGAGTGCCAGCCCGGACGCGATCGCCGGAGCGATCACGAAGAGCAAAAAGCTCTGCTTGAGTACGGTGGCCGCGCGCGTTCCGAGCGGGGCGTAGTCGTCCGGCCAGTACTCGAGACGGAAGAGGTCGAGCACGTTCCCGACTGCGCGTACGAAGAACTGCCCCGGTGACTTGAGGAAGCGTTCGACGAGCCACGCGAGCGCCGGTCCCGTCTCGTAGATCGAAAAGGGGACCTCTTTCATCTTTTCGTAGCCGTGGTGGAGCAGCGCGGGCGGAACCCAGCCGGTCGTACGCTCGGGATGCTTCGCATCGCGGAAGGTAATGCCCATGAATTCGCCGGCCTGCCCGAGCACCATGTTCATGGCGATGTTGTTCGACACGGGGCAGAAGCGGCCGCGTAGGGTCGTGCACCGATCGGCGAGCGGCGCGAGCGCAAGAACGAACGCGACCGCGCCTCCGAGCAAGAGGCCGAGCAGGCGGCGGTCGCGCCGCAAGAAGCGGGCCATGAGCGCGAGACCGACGAGCACCGCCACGGGCAGAGCGTTCGGTCGAATGGTCGTCGCGAGCGCCCAGCACAGACCCGCTGCTGCGCCGAGCGCACCCGTGCGCGCGAAGTCGCGTCGCCGGTTCGTCGAGACGGGGAGCGCCTCGGCGAGGCAGAGCGTCTGAACGCTCGTGGCGAGCGCGAGCGCGACGGCGAACTGGAAGAGCTGTTCCGAGAGGAAGAAGCCCCCGTAGTGGACGAACCCAAAGTGGAGCGACGCGAGCGCGAGCGCAACGAGCGCCGCGCGGCGGCCGGCGGCGAGCAGCGCCGTGTAGGCGACCAAGAGTGGAACGGAGCAGCTCAGCGCGAACTGAATCCACGCGGCCCCGCCGAGGCTTTCGTCCGCCAGCGTGACGAGCGCGAGCAGGGACGGCGTCCCCGGCGGCCAGATCGTGTCGCCGATCGTCTGTGCGGTGCCGGGCTCGAGCAAGCGGTTGGCCGCGTCGAGTAGGTCGCGGGCGTCGCTCCCGGCGTGATGGCGAGGGTGATGGACGAAAAGGACGTATGCGGCCCGGCCCGCGACGCCGCCCGCGTAGGCAAGCGACGCGATGAAAGCGAGCAAGCGATCGACCGTGAACAGCGAGAGCAGTCTCGAGCCGAGCAACCGAGTCCCTCCCCGCCGCAGGACCGGTCCGGCGGCGGAAAATACCCAACCAAGCGCAACGGTCGGTTCAGCAACTCACGTGCCAACGCGATTTACGCGGAGGAACGCGGCCGGACATCGCCAGGCGTCGGACGTCCACGGCGTGCCGTGGCACAGCTCGGCACGCCGCAGCGGAAACCGGCGCGTTCGCGGTAAACTACGGATTCGTCCGAGGATGGAACCCGAGCAACGCATCGGCGAAGTGATCGGTTCGCGCTACCGGCTCGACGAGCTCTTGAGCCGAGGTGGCCAGGGTTGGGTCTTCGCCGGCACCGACCTTCGTCACGGGGACGCCGTTGCGCTCAAGGTACTGCGCGGCGAGTTCGCGAACGACCCGGAATGGCGCGAGCGCATGTTCCGCGAGGCGCAGGCGCTCGTGCGCCTGAGCCGGGCAGCCGTCGTGCGCATCTTGGACCAGGTTTACTCCAACGCCGGCGAGCTCTGCCTCGTCATGGAACGCCTGCGGGGGGTCGATTTCGAGCAGTTCCTCGGTGCGCGGGAGGACCGTGGCGAACGGTCGAACATGGCGGAGCTCGTCGCGCTGCTTGCGCCGATCGCCGAAGCGCTGGACCTAGCCCACGATTTTCACATTCTGCACCGCGACGTGAAGCCCTCGAACATCTTCGTCCTCGAAGGCGGTGGTGTTCGGCTTCTCGACTTCGGCTTCGTGCGCTTCATGGGCCGGAGCGGGCTCACGCAACTCGGGTTCGTGGCGGGCTCGCCGAGCTACCTGGCGCCGGAAGCTTGGCGCGGGGAGCACGCGCGGCTCGACCGCCGGGTCGACGTGTATGCCTTCGGTGCCGTGCTCTACCGCGCTCTCGCCGGTGAGCCGCCTTTCGCGAACGCGAGCATCGTGCAACTCCTCGAGCTCGTGACGACGGGGCGCCGGCCGAGTCTGCACGCTCGCCGGCCCGATCTGCCGAGCTCGATCGACGACTGGGTCGAGCAAGCGCTCGCCATCGATCCCGAGCACCGTTTTCAACGCGTCGGTGCGCTGTGGGCGGCTTTCGCGACGCTCGCGCAGAAAAGCTCGAGTCCGTGAACGTCGCGGACCGGCCGCCCCTGGGGCGCGAGAGGCCGAATCGCCCATTCGGGTCGACCGTTTTACGCCGTTCGCGCGGAGGATCGAGCCATCAAGCCACAGCGCTTCCTCGACGCACCGTCAGCGCGCGTACTCCACGAGCTTCAGAACGGGCTCGGCGCTGCCGAACGTATCCGTCGGAGAGTGATGGGTGTGGCAGTACATCAAGAGCTGACCGCTCGGGTCGACGTACGGGCCGGCGCCGGCTCGGAACGTACAATAGTCGTCGGCACCGGAGTCGAACTCGCGGCTGGCCACGTTCGTCATCGTCACCTCGAAGCCCGAAAGCCCGAGCCGCCAG
>DASUTR010000624.1:0-3472 GCA_036374535.1 Polyangiaceae bacterium | reverse complement strand
TCTGCCACGAGATGCTCGCCGGCAAGCTCATCACCGAGCACAATCTCACGTTCTACGGAAGGCTCGTGTCGGATGCTCGTCGCGCCGTGCTTCGCGGCGAATATTCCGCTTGGGCAGAAGCACGCCTCGCAGCCCTCGGTCCGGCGTCGGACGAGGAGCCGGCGGGCTGAAACGCGGGGCCTGGCTCAAAAGCGCCTTTTCGGGGGATACTCGCGAAAATGACCGAGAAGAAGCAGCTCGGCAAAATCCTGCTTCGGCAGCGAGCCTTGAGTCCCGAGCAGCTCGACCGCGCCCTCGCCGAGAAGAAGGGAGGACGCTTGGCTTCGCGCCTCACCGCCGACGGCACCATCAGCGACGTCTCGGCGCTGAAGGCGCTCAGCGAGCAGCACGGGATTCCCGGCATCGATCTCGGTCAGATCTGCCTGAAGCTCGAAACTCTCGACCTTTTACCGCGCGAGATTGCCGAGCGGCACCTGATCTTGCCCGTGCTGATGCGGGACGACCGGCTCTTCGTCGCCACGGCGAACCCGCGCGAGCGAAAAGTGCTCGACGAGCTCGAGTTCGTGACCGGCAAGCGCGTCTATCCCTACGTGGCCCTCGAAGCGCCGCTCGAACACGTGATCGAGGAGGTCTACACGCGAAAGGCGCGCGGAGAGGCGTACTTCGTCGGACCGCGCTGCCCACCCGAGGTTCTCGCGAAGGTCGGCATCGACGTCGAAGGAAATCCCTTGGAGCGCGACTCGTTGCAACCCGAACCGGCGCTGTTCCAGAGCGCGAAGCCGCTCGAAGCGCCGGGCGTCGTGGTCGACGACGACGTGGGTGCGCTCTCGGAAAGCGACGAGATCCAGGCCGACGATCTCGACGCCGTTCAGCCGGAAGACAGCGTCGTCAGCGTTCCCCCGGAGGAGCTCGCGCGAGAATCGGTGATCCCGTCTCCTTCGCCCGACGCGAGGACCATCCTCGTCGTCGACGACGAAGTCGACATCCGCAAGATGCTCTGCCGTCTGCTCGCGAAGGCCGGCTATCGTGTGCTCGAAGCGGACCGCGGCGTCATGGCGCTCCGGCTCGTGAAGGAGCAAACGCCCGATCTCATCGTGCTCGACGCGATGCTCCCGGAAGTGCACGGATTCGACATTGCGCGGCGCATCAAGGGTAGCCGGCGCTACGGTCACATTCCGATCGTCATGGTGAGCGCGGTCTACCGAGGCTGGCGCTACGCCGAGGATCTGCGCGGGACGCTCGGCGTCGACGATTTCATCGAGAAACCCTTCACGCTTCAGGACGTGCTCGCACGAATCCAGAAACGCCTCGGTGCGGGCGGCCCCATCTCGGAACCCTCGGCCATGGTCGAGGCCAAAAACGACGTCGACCGCGCCCTCGAGGAGGCCATCGGTTCTTACAAGGAGGGGAGGCTCGACGAAGCCATCTCGCACCTGCAGCGCGGGATCGCCATCGATCCTCTGGCCTTTCGACTTCGGTTCCAGCTCGGACTACTCTTCGGGCGCAAAGGTCAGGTCTACGAGGCCGTGAGCGAGCTCGAAACCGCGGTTTCCGTGAACCCGCAACATTTCCCCGCCGTCAAGAACCTCGCCATTCTCTACCAGAAGGCCGGCTTTCGGAACAAAGCCGTCGAGACATGGGAACGAGCACTCGCCCTTGCACCCGATGAAGCGACGCGGCTATCCATCAAGGACCACCTGGTTCGGTTGCTCTAGACGCCGCGCATGAAGTTTCTCTGTCCGAGCTGCAAGACGAAGTACCAGATCGCCGACGACAAGGTGTCTGGGCGTGCGGTACGCATGAAGTGCCGCAAGTGCGGCTTCGTCATTCCGATCAGCGAAGTGCCCCCCGCGCCGCCGACGATGGCGCCCCCGCCGGGAGGTGACCGGCTGCCTCCGGTGCCCAAGGCGCCTCTCCCTCCGCGTGGCCTCGAGCCTCCGCCGTCCCGCCCCGCCTCGAAGCCCGCCGCGGTCCCGGTTACGAAACCGCTCGCCGCGCCGTCGCCGAAGCCGATCGGAACGCCGGCGCCGCGACCCGTGGGGACTCCCGCGCCGAGGGTCGTTCGTCCCGGTGCTTCGGCAGTGCTCGGCACGTCGAAGGGCATCGGCCCGGCGCCGGCGACGCCGATCGGCAACGCCGTCGAAGGTGCGCGGCGTCAGGGCGCGCACGACTCGGAGCCGAGCTCGGCGTTCGACGATGCGGACGAGCAGCCGACGGCGATCGTGAGCGGCGGAGCGCTCGCGGCTGCGTTCGGTGCGTTCGTCACGGCGCCGTCGGCGAAGCCGGTCGACTCCGTGATGCCGGCCGACGAGTGGTACGTCGGCATCAACGACGTGTCCGTCGGGCCCATCCGTCTCGCGGAGCTCCGCGCAAAAGCGGTGTCCGGCGCAGTCCAGGCCGACTCGCTCGTGTGGCGCGATGGTCTCGAGGATTGGCGTCCGCTCAAGTCTTTTCCAGAGCTGCTCGCGGTGCTCGAGGAGAGCCTGTCGAGCGTGCGCGCCTCCGCCGTGCCGTTCACCGCGCCGGCGGCTCGCCCGAACCACGGCTTCGGAACACCGCTTCCGAGCGGAGTCACGAGCGTCGGCGTGATGACGGACGATTTGGCGGCCGCCGGCCTCGCGCGCACGCGCACGCCGCTCGCGGCATGGTTCGCGATCGCCGCCGCGCTCGCTTGCGGCGTCGCGATCGGCGCGTTCTTTTTCGTCAAGCAGAAGCCGCCGGAGGTCATCACGAAGTACGTCGATCGGCCGGTACCGGGTGCGGAGCAACCGGCGGCGGTGGGCGCGCAGCCGCCCGCGGTCGATACGCCGGCGGGTGCCGACAGCGCCACGGCCAAGACGCGTACGGGCTCGCGCACCAACGTCAAACCCGTTGCCGCAACGGACGCCGACAAGGGCGGCGGCCTCCCCGGGCTCAAGGGTCTCGACGGCCTTCGGCCGACCGGTCCCGGTCCGGGCTCGACTCCGGGAACGACGAGCCCCGGCGGCGGGGGCAGTCAACTCGATCAGAGTCAGATCCAGAGCACCGTCTCGCGATACACGGGCAGCGTGAAGCGGAGCTGCTGGCAGCCCGCGCTCGACTCGCGCGATCCGAGCGCGCCCACGTCCGCGCGCGTCGTCGTCACCATCACCGTCGCTCCCTCGGGCAACGTGCAAAACGTTACGACGAGCGGCGAGCCACGGGGGTATCCGGGCCTCGCGAGTTGCATCGCGGGACGCGTCCGAGCCTGGCAATTTCCCCCTTCGAGCGGCACGACGACGGCGAACGTTCCGTTCGTGTTTGCCGCCCAGTAACTCGCGCCGAGCGGGGTGTCATCATGGCGGACGTCGTCGAGAGTCTCGGGGCCGCATTCGAAGACGTCGTCGGAAAGGGCGCGTTCGACGTTCCTCCGTACCCGGCCGTAGCGTTGCGTCTTCAACGGATCCTGGCGCGTCCGAACCACGGCTTGGCGGAGGTTGCGGATGCGATCTCG
>DASUTR010000623.1:0-4110 GCA_036374535.1 Polyangiaceae bacterium | reverse complement strand
GACGGCGGGCGTTCCCGTCGCCGCGATCTGCGGGGCGACACTCGGCCTGGCGCGCGCAGGGCTCTTGGACGATCGGCGCCATACGAGCGACGACGCGGGATTTTTGGCCTCGAGCGGCTACAAGGGCCAGCCGCTCTACGTCAACGAGGCGGCGGTCGAGGACCGTGGGGTCATCACGGCTTCGGGCATGGCGTCGCTCGAGTTCGCGCGGCTCATCCTCGCGCGCCTGGAAGTGTTTTCGAAAGCGGCGCTCGACGCCTGGTATGGCCTCTACACGACGCGTGACCCGAGCTACTACTACGCGTTCACGAATGCGGTCCAAGCCGACTCGCGCACGGCGTAGCCCCGCGGGCGATGAGCTCACGGAGCTCGTCCTCAAGGTGTTCCGTTTGAACGGTCAGCTTCTCGCGACCGCGGACCGGATCACGGAAGGCACGCGCCTGAGCGCCGCGCGCTGGCAGGTGCTCGGCGCCGTGCTGCCGGCGCCGCTTACGGTCGCGGGCGTTGCGCGCAGCATGGGGCTCACGCGGCAGAGCGTGCAGCGCTTGGCGGACGTGTTGGTCGAAGAAGGGATTTGCGAGTATCGAGAGAATCCGGCGCACCGGCGCGCCAAGCTTCTGGCTCCGACCGCACGCGGTCTTGCGGCGATCGAGCGGATTCATCCGATCCAGGTCGCGTGGGCCGACCGGGTGGGAGCAAAGCTTGGTCTGCGCCAGCTCGAAACCGTCAACCGCTTGCTGAACTTGCTGATTTCGGCGCTCGACGCTCCCGAGGGCTCCGTCGTGCATCCGGTGTCGGCGCGGGCTAAGAGGACACGATGAAGGCGCCCGTCTAGACTGACGGGTCCAGGTGGTGTTCCGAGGTTACGCCGTTCGCTGCTCGCTCCTAGCGTTCGCACTGTTCGGGTGCGGCGCGCGGTCCGACCTCGAGTCGTCGCGCACGCGCCAAGCGGCGCCGGACGGAGGGCCGGCGCCCATGGGAAGGCCGACACGCGAAGTCTGCAACGGCGTCGACGACGACGGAGACGAGCTGGTCGACGAAGAGCCCGTCGCCGAAACGTGCGGGGTCGGGCCGTGCCGGACTCGCGCCGTGTGTGACAGCGGCGTGATCCGCTGTGTACCGGGTGCGCCGCGGGCGGAGACTTGCAACGCCATCGACGACGATTGCGACGATGTGATCGACGAAGGGCTCGGTTTCGAATCGCTCGGGCCTCCGCTCGTGCTGTGGCAGAAGCCAGCGCAGAACGTGTATGGAGCGGATCTGGTGCGCAGCGAGGGCGGGCTACTCGTCGCTTTCCGGCACACGGTGCAGCGCCCGACACCGAGCTCTCACAATCAAACGACACTCAGAGTCGGTTTCGACGGACTTCCGCTCGCGTCCCCTCTCGAGCTCGAAACCCGCTTTTCGTCGTGGGGCCCGCGTCTTTCGTCCGGCCGCTTCGGACGGGTGAGTCTCGCCTCGTGCGGCAATGCCGGCTCCGACTCCTACGCGTACAGCGCGGTCCTCGACGGCAGCACCGGCGCGCTCGTAGGTCCCGACGTGCGCCGCTCGCCCACCGATCGTCGCTGCGGGGCGGCGGCGCCGGACGGTCTTTTTTTCGGAGATCTCTTGCTCTACGGCTGGGTCGAAAACTCGAGTGCGGCGGAAGGAGAGGAAGTGCTCTTCGACGTGGCCGATGCCGCGCTAGCCAGCGTCCGCACGAGCACCCTGACGACCGGCGGCGATCTCACGGTCCCGCCTCGTTTCGCCACCGACGGTGAGCGCGTCGCGCTTGCCTACGGCTTGGGAGGCTATCCGGGAGTGCCGCGTCTCGAGTTTCACGTTTTTACCGACCCCATCGCTCCGCTGCCGCCTCCGCTCGACGTGCCGCTCCCCGAGGGGCTGTTCTTCGCCGATCCCGAGCTCCTACCCGCGCGCGGCGGGTTCGTGATGTTCGCCAAGAATCGCTTCGGCGACGGACTTTTTCGAGTCTTCATCGACTCGAATGGCCGGCTGATCGAACCGCCCACGCAGCTCGAGGACACGAACGAGCTCTACAGCTCGCCCTACGTCGCGTCGCGCCCGGGCGGGGAGTTTGCCCTCGCGACAATCGGCTACTCGGAGGACACCGAGCACACGGCGATCTTGGCCCTCGACGAGTTCGGCCGCATCACGACGAGAATCCGACGCGAAACGAGGAGCGCTCCACTCGCGGCGCTCGGGCTGGACGACGGGCGCGTCGCCGTGCTCTTTCGCGAGCCCCTGAACGACGAGGAGGGCTCTCTGACGCTCGAGTTCTTCGGCTGCCCGCGCTGATCAGCTTGCGCTCGGCCGCTCGCCTGCCGGACGCATGGTCGTTCACTGCAACAGGCGGGCGGTTGCAAACGCAACCTTTCGGCGGTTCAGCGGGGTTCAGCGCCCTTCCTAGCCCGCGAAACCCGCGGCCCGTATCTTGCTGTTTGCGGCCGCCATGACCCAGCGAATCGTCACCTTGAGTCTGTTCTTCGCGTTGCTCGGTTGCGGTGACGGCGGAGGTGAAGGCGACGGTGGCGGCGGTGGAACCACGACGACGGGTGGCGAGGCGGGAGCTGGCGCCGCTCCCTCGGGTGGCTCGGGGGCGGGCGGCATCGGCGGAGAAGGAGCGAGCGGCGCCGGGGGTACGGACGGCGGCACCGCGGGAGCTACCGGTGGCGGAGGAACCGCGGGAGCCGAAACGGGCGGGACCGGTGGCGCGGGCGAAGCTGGATGCAGCGCGGGCGGGGACGGAACCGGCGGAACCTCGGGGGCTCCGTCGGGGGGCAACGGCGGAGCGGGAGCGGGAACGGGCGGCGCGGCGGGTAGCGGCGGCACCGCCGGGACGGGGGCATCTGCTGGTAGCGGCGGGAGCGGCGGCGGTCCCGACTGTCCTCGCGGCTACACCCCGAGCGGCACGAGCTGCGTGCCGAACCGATGCGACGGCGCGCCGGGTCCGGATTGCGCTTGCCTGTTCGTAACGCCGGACGGCGACGACAGTCAGGCTGCCGCGAGCGGCGGCTTGCTCCCGTTCCGCAACGTTCAACCGGCGATGGACTTCGCGGACGCGCACCGGAGCGGTCCGAGCAAAATTTGCGTCGTGCAGGGAGCCACGTGCAATTCCAGCGCGAGCTACTCGGGGCCGGCAGGCTCGGATCTCGCCATGCGCGACGGCATCTCGCTGTACGGTGCGTACGAATCGACGACGCTGACGCGCTGCAGTGCACCGGGAGGCGTGACACTTCGCCCGGGAAGCGGCGCCGGCATCGTTTTCGGTTCGTCCGTCGCGAGCCCAACCGTCGTCGACCGTTTCGTCGTCGAGCGCTTCTCCGCGGCAACGTCCACCGGTGTCACGTTCGATGGCGCCAGCGAAGCCGCCGTCGTCGACGTCGAAATCGGCGCAGCGCCCGGAGCGACGACCGCCATCGGCGTCGAAGTGAAAAATGGTGCGGACGTGGTGCTCACCCGCGTGCAAGTGGCGGCAGTCCGAATCGGAGACGTCTTCGTCAGTTACCCGAATCAGATCGGGATCCGCTCGGTCGCGTCGAAGCTCACGGCAACCAATAGCTCCGTGACACTCATGAGCGGTTCCGGCGAGCAGACGTTTCAAGGGATCTGGATCGAAGACTCCCCTGGCTCGTCGGTCGTGCAATCGAGCGTTCGAATCTACAGCGGCGGTGACGGTACCGCGTCGGGGCTCTCGGTGATGGGTTCGGCGGGGTTCGTCTTCGATGGATCCGACGTTTCATTGCCACAAGACACCGGTCGTGCGCGGCGCGGAAACGGCGCTTCGTTCGTGGGGGTGCCCGACCTGTCCTGGGTGGACGGTAGGCTCGATGTCTTCGCCGCGACCTCGGACTATGGCCTGATCGTCGAGAACTCCCCGAACGCCAGCGTCGATGTGAGCGCTCGCGTCTTCACGAGCTCGCTCTTTTATGGCGGCATCGTCGTGAAGGGCGATATCGAGGGTACGGAGCTTCTCGGCTCGGTGGAAGCCGACGCAGGACCGGGGCCGGCCCTCGCCATCGACGGGCGCGACGGGGGGGCGCTCACGGTCGAAACGACGGTGAGCGCGAGGGCGTCCGTGTCCGAGTCCATCGATGCCGTTCGGGTCACGGG
>DASUTR010000622.1:0-9104 GCA_036374535.1 Polyangiaceae bacterium | reverse complement strand
GAACCGTGTCGGAGACCGTGAAGTAGGAACAGCGAGTGGTGCGACGAATTGTCTCGTGGAATGTCCTGCCTGCCGGAGTTCGCGGCGGCGACGAGAGTACGGAGGCGGATGGCCGAGCGCTCGCCGTTGTTTCGTACCGGTGAGGGAGCGGCACGGGGGTTGCTTTAGGGCATCGAGCTATCGAGCCCGCGCGCGAGGAGTCGCGGCCGTCGCGCCCGAAAACATTCGTACTCGCACGGCATCGATGAGCGGCGACCTTCTCTGAATCGTCGTCGAGGCGCCAGAAGCTCGTCGAGGCCAACCATGTGCGGAATCGTCGGATATCTCGGAACGCGACAGGCCGTCCCCATCTTGATCGACTGCCTCGAGCGGCTCGAGTACCGCGGGTACGACAGCGCGGGGGTCGCACTGCTCCGGCAAGGCAACCTGGAAATTACGCGCGCGACGGGCAGGCTCGCGGGTCTACGCACGAAACTCGAACTTCTGAACGGCGACACACTCGCTGCGAAGACCGGCATCGGACACACTCGCTGGGCCACCCACGGTCGTCCGACCGAAGCGAACGCGCATCCCCACGGTAGCCTGGACGGCAAGATCGCCGTCGTTCACAACGGCATCTTCGAAAACTTCATGGAGCTCCGGACGGAGCTTTCGGCGTTCGGTCTTTTGCAAGTGAGTCAGACCGATACGGAGTGCTTCCCTCTGCTCATGTCGCTTCTGATGAGTCAGGGCTTGGGCTTCGAGGACGCTTTTCGCTCGGCCGTTCGGCGCATGCAGGGGAAATACGCCATCGCGTGTCTGCACGTGGAGCACCCGGGCAAGATGTTGCTCGCTCGCTCGGGGCCCACACTGGTGATCGGGGTGGGTCGCGACGAGTACTTCGTCGCTTCCGACGTGGCGCCGCTCCTTCCGCACACCCGCGACGTTACGTACCTCGACGACGGTGACATCGCCGAGCTCACGCGCGACGGATTCACGATCACGGATGGAGCAGGACGCGTCGCGGAACGTCCCCGGCTCACCCTGGATTGGGACTCCGGTGCCGCGGAGCTCGAGGGCTACCGCCATTTCATGCGGAAGGAGATCTTCGAGCAGCCGGCCGCTCTCACGCGTACCGTGGAAGCGCACGTGCAAGGCGGCGACGTCGCGCTCGAGCTTCCTTTCTCGGACGATTTTTTTCGTAGCGCCGAGCGGATTGCGATCCTCGCCTGCGGAACTTCTTGGCACGCCGGCCTCGTCGGAAAGTTCCTGATCGAGCGAATCGCGCGGATCCCGGTCGACGTCGATTACGCGTCCGAATACCGCTACCGAGCACCCATCGTGTCCGAAAAGACCCTGGCAATCGCCATCACGCAGAGCGGCGAGACCGCGGACACGATCGCCGCCCTTCGCGAGGCGGCGGAGCTCCACGCCCGCACCCTCGCGATCTGCAACGTGGCAGGCTCCCAGATCGCGCGGGCTGCCGAGGCAGCGTTGCTCACGCGCGCGGGGCCCGAAATCGGCGTCGCATCGACGAAGGCGTTCACGACACAACTCGCCGTTCTGACCCTTTTGGCGCTTCACATCGGGCGCGCCCGTGGCACCGTGTCGACCGCGTTTCGCGCCGAGCTAATCCAGGGGCTTCGCGAACTGCCCGCCCAGATCGAGCGCGCGCACGCGCTCGAGAGCCAGCTCGAAGCGCTCGCACTCGAGTGGTACCCTGCGCGCACGGCCCTCTACCTCGGCCGCGGGCCCCTCTACCCCATCGCCCTGGAAGGTGCCCTCAAGCTCAAGGAGCTTTCGTACATCCACGCCGAGGGGTATCCGGCGGGTGAGATGAAGCACGGGCCCATCGCGCTCATCGACGGCGAGCTCTTGGTTCTCGCGCTGATGCCGAGCGACGGACATCGCGAGCGCACCCTCAGCAACCTGCAAGAAGCCGCGGCGCGGGATGCCAAGCTCGTCGCGTTCGTCACGGAGGGAGATCGAGCCCTCGACGGGCTTGCTCGTTCGGTCGTGGCGATGCCCCGCACCCAACCGAGTCTCGCGCCCATCCTTTACGTCGTGCCGCTGCAGCTGTTCGCGTACCATGTCGCGCTCTTGCGCGGCTGTGACGTCGATCGCCCGCGCAATCTGGCGAAATCGGTGACCGTGGAGTAACGACTCATCCCTCGGGGGCGGCAACGGTCGTGAACGTCGTGCTCCGCCTGTTTCCGCGCCCCGCGATGACGTTTCCGTAGAGGCGCTCGTAGCTTTCGGCCATTTGCCGGACGGAATGACGATGCGCGACCACGCTGCGGGCGGCGTTGCCCATCTGGCGTGCGTCGCTCGGTTGATCGAACAAACGCACGAGCTTGTGCCGGAGCTCCTTGCGATGTCCCGCCGAAAAGAGCAGCCCGGTGACGCCGCTTTCGACGACGTCCGGAATGCCGCCCACGGCGCTCGCGACGACGGGAAGGTGCGTCGCCATCGCCTCGAGCAACACGAGGGGCAGCCCCTCGGAGCGAGACGTGAGCGCAAACACGTCGAACGCCGGCAGGAGCAGCTCGACGTCGCTACGCGCCCCCACCATGTGCACGAACTCCGAGCGCTGCGTAGCTCCGATGAGTGAATGGAGCTCTGCTCGTTCCGGACCATCGCCGACGATCACGAGCCGGTGATTCCGATCGAGCAGCGGCGCGATGGCTCGTACGAGCAACGCTTGATCCTTCTCGGGCGCGAGCCTCCCCACGGTGCCGACGACCCACGCGTCGTCGGGAATGCCGAGCTCGGACCGTACCCGCTTTCGTGCGGCGTCGTTGGGCGCGAACCGCCCGAGGTCGATGCCGTTCTGGATCACGTGCAGGCGCGCCGGATCGCACTCCCGATTTCGGCGCGCGACCTTCGCAAGAGCCGGTGTCACCGCGACGCAGGCGTCCAGCAGCGTGGCCGCGATTCGACGCAGCCATCGTCGCCGCGGCGTGTCTGGATTCATACCGTGTTTCGTATGAACGACCGCGGCGCGCGCCAGCATGGCGGCCGGGGCGCCGTAGATGAGCGCGTGGGGGTTGTGAGTATGAACGATCTCCACGCACTCCTTGCGGAGGAGCGACCCGACGCGCATCGGCACCGAAGCATCGAGCCCGGGCCCCTTTGCCACCGTCACGGTGCGGATGCCCGCCGCGCGAAAGCTTTCGGCGATGGGGCCTTCGGGGAGCGACGAGAGCGACACTACGAGCACGAGATGTCCTGCCGCGCGCTGTTGCTTCGCCAGATCGAGCGCAACACGCTCCTGACCTCCGAGCCCGAACGACGACAGGACGTGCGCGACTACCATGCGGCGCATGGTGCCGGCTTCCGTGCGGAGAGTGACTTCGACATCGTTGTTCCTTTGGACGCTCGTGGCTCGACGAAGCAAGAAGCGAGCCCCGAGGGACGATCGGCAAGGAACGCGTCCGAAGTCAGGGACCCGTGGCACGTCCCATGCACTCGTTCGAGCTCGTGGACTTCCTCACGGGCGCAGCCGACTCGATTCCAGAGCTCGGGATCCCCTGGGAGCGACTTGGGCTCCGAATGCTCGCTGAAACCCGCTTCGGCACCGGAGCCAGCGGCGGAGACTTCCACGCATTTGCGCTACGCGACCGAGGACGTCTTGCCGTGGTGATTGGCGACGCATGCGGCCACGGGCCCTCCGCGGCCGAGCTCCTTCCCGGCGTCATGCCGAGCGTTCGTGCTCTCCTGCGCTCGGAGGTGACACCGAGCCGTCTGCTCACCGAGGTGAACCGCGTGGCCGCGCGCAGCCTGCCGATCGACCGATTCGTCACTGCCGCGGCATTCGAGCTCGACCTCAGTGCTTCCACGCTCGTGGCGGCGAGCGCGGGGCACGTGCCCGCCCTGGTGCGCCGGGCCAACGGAAGCGTGCTCGTGGTCGGTAGGGGCTCGGGCCCGCCGCTCGGTTTGGTCGCGGATTGCTCCTACACCGACGAATACCACCGCCTCGCTCCGGGAGACGTGCTCGTGTTCATGACGGATGGCGTACTCGAAGCGATCGAGACGGACCTCCTTGACATGAGCACGCTCCGGTCGCTGCTTACCCGTGCCCCCGCGGGGCGCGGAGCGCTGCATCGGTCGCTCGTGAGGTTCTTGGACGGATGCAGCGCTCTGCGCAGTGCCGACGACATGACGCTCGTGAGCCTCGAAATCGTCGCAGGCCCGAGCCGGCCGTCGTCGCGTGAACTCGGGCTGACCGTTTGCCCATGAGCTTTGCTCGAGCCCGTGGGGGGAGCCGGGGCGTTCGGGAGCAACTCGGAAATCTGTTCGCCCTTCTCCGGCGCGCTGCACGCTTCTGGGCCGTCCCGCTCGTGGCGCTCGTCGCGGGCTGCGTCGCGGCGGGAGTGTTTCTGTACGTGAGGCAGCCGACCTACCGCTCGGAAATGGTCGTCCTCTACTCGCAAGGATCGCCCCGCGGTGTGACGGCGCCGGCCAACGAGCTTCGTAGCGTCACGGCGCGGCTGAAGGAGCTGCTCTTCACGCGCGCGACCCTCGAGAGGGTCGTCACCGAGTTCGACCTCTATCCGGAGGCTCGACACGCCCGCGGAATCACCGACGGAGTCGACGAGCTCGAGCGCCACATCGCGTTCCGTTCCCCCGGGGGCGACACGTTCGGCATCGCGTTCGAGGGCACATCGCCGATTCAGGCAAAACTGGTCACGACGCGGCTCACCGAACGCGTCATGGCCGCCGATTCGGCGCTGCGCAACGCACACGCACGCCTCGCGCGAGACTTCCTCGTCGCCGAAAAAGAAAAGGCCGAAATCCGACTTCTGGGCACCGAACGAGAGCTCGCATCCTTCATGGCAGAGCACCCGCGCTTCGCGCTCGACGCCACGTCGTTCGCGGCCGGCGCCGCGATTCGAGCGAGCGTCGAGCCGTCCGCGGCGGCTCGCGCGGGCACACGCGCCCCCACGCCGTGGGCACCGTCCACTGCCGCATCGACGGGTCCAGTCGAGCAAGGGGTCGTCGTACTGGAGACGCAATGGACGAGTCTTACGCGCGGCGTCACCGAATCGCGGCAGCATCAGAATCACGTCGAAGCTCAGCTCTTCGACGCCGACATCGTCGCTAGCTCGGAAAGCGGCGGCCATGGACTACAGATGACCGTGATTGACCCCGCGTTCTTGCCCTTACGAGCGGTGCCGCCCGGGCGCCCCACCATCGCCGCGCTCTTCGTCGGGCTCGCACTCGTTCTGGGCCTGTTCGGAGCCGTGCTTTGCGCCGCGCTCGACGACCGCATCTGGGGAGCGCGCGACCTCGCCGCCTTCAGCGTGGTTCTCGCGGAAATTCCTACACCTTCGAGCCGCGGTTCCTGAGCGACTCGCCTCGTGCCCCGGTCGATACTCCGCAGAACGCAGCATACCGAGGCAGCTCGCCCCTCCTCGCATCCCGCCCGGGGCCGCTGGCCCGTCCGCACACATGGCACGCCCGGTGCTTCAACCGAGCCGGCGACACGAGGAGGACACCGATGCAGAGCTCCGGCGACGAAACGTTCGACGAGTTTCAACTCGAATTCATGGCTTATCTGGAACGTCGCCTCGGCGTAAAACGCGAGGAAGCGACGACGCTCTTGGGCCAGTGGCTCGGGCGAACGCCTCGGAAAGGCGGCTCGGGCTCGAGAACGAGATTGACGGAAGCCGAGGCCGGCGGCCGCGACCACGCTGCGAGCGATGGCCGCAAACCACGATGAAAAGGCGGGGGTCGAAGAAAGCTTCGAGCGCCTCGCAGCCGATCGTCCCCTCCCTAGTCCGCGTGAACGGGGCGCGAGTCGTCGAGCTCCTCGGCATCGAACCCGGAAACCTCGGCCGACACTCGGGACACGTCTTTCTCCTCGGCACGCATCGCCGATGCGCGGGCTCCGCGTTCCGCAAGGTCGACGACGGCCCGAGAGAGGCCGTCGATGTCGACCGGCTTCGTGAGGTGCAGCTGAAAGCCGGCGGCGAGCGCGCGCCGGCTGTCTTCTTCGGTACCGAGCGCGGTGAGCGCGAGCGCCGGCGTCCCTCCGCCGTCGTCAACGCCGAGAGCTCGGAGCTTTCGCATGAACGTGTAGCCGTCCTCACCGGGCATGGCGATGTCACAGAGCAGCACCTCGGGTCTGAACGAGCCGACGAGCGCTATGGCTTGCGCCGCAGACTCCGCCAACTTCACCTCGGCTCCCATCTCTCTCAGCATCTCGGCGACGGCTTCACGCGTTGCGGCGTCGTCGTCGACGACCAGCACCCTGAGACCAGGGACCTGCGTGTATTCGCGGGGATGGTCGGAGTCGACTCGTCTCGACGAGAGGGGCTCGACGGACGGTTGTTGAACTTTCATCAGCGGGATGCGCACGCAAAAGGTTGCTCCCTTGCCGGGCCCGGCGCTTTCCGCGCGCACCGTCCCGTCATGCTGCTCGACCAGGTGCCGGACGATGGCCAAGCCGAGGCCGAGGCCGCCGTGAATCCGCGTGTTGGAGTTGTCCTGCTGAGAGAAACGATTGAAGACGTGCGGCAAGAATTCGGCCTCGATACCGGCTCCCGTATCCGCGACCTCGAGGCGCGCGAAGCCGTCCTGCGAGTCCACGGTGACGGCCACCCGGCCGCCATCGGGAGTGAACTTCATCGCGTTCGTCAGTAGATTGGAAACGACCTGCGCTAGCCGCATCACGTCGCCGGCGACCGCACCAACGGTTTCGTCGAGGGCGACCTCGAGCCGGATGTTCTTTTTGCGCGCCGCGCGGCTCACCCCCTCGAGCGCCGTGCGGACGACAGCGCACAAGTCCACGACCTTCAGCTCGACGTTCAGCTTGCCCGCCACGATGCGCGACACGTCCAAGAGATCGTCGATGAGCTGTACCTGCATCCGGGTACCGCGCTCGATGGCGGCACCGACCCGTTCGAGTCTGGCCGCGTCCATGGCTCCGCCTCGACGCAGCATCTGCGCATGCAAGAGCAGAATGGAGAGAGGCGTGCGGAGCTCGTGTCCGAGCACCGCCAAGAACAGGTCCTTCGCCCGATTGGCGCGCTCCGCCTCGGCGCGGGCAAGTTGCGCCTCACCGACGTGCCGTTTCATCGCGTCGATATCGAAAAACGACAGGATGGCGCCGTCGATCCTATTGTCCGTGGTCTTGTAGGGACGAATCTGCATCAGGTACCAGCGCCCCTGTCGATCCTGCACCTCCGATTCCGCCATCGACATGGTTTCGATGACGGCGGCGACGCAACGGTCGAGATCGAGGGCGTCGATGTTCAGCTTGATGTCGTCGAGCGGGCGTCCGACGTCGGAAGGCACGAGATTCAAGATACCCCTCGTCTTCGGCGTAAATCGGCGAATCCGGCGCTCTCGGTCGAGAATGATGACGGGAATGTCGACCGTGACGAGCAGGTTCAAGAGGTCGCTGTTGACCTCGGTCACCTCCTGATTGCGACTGTGAAGCTCGTCATTGACGGTCGTCAGCTCTTCGTTCGTCGACTGTAGCTCTTCCTTGGCGGTCTCGAGCTCCTCATTCATGCTCTGGAGCTCTTCGTTTCCGGAAACCAGCTCTTCGTTGGCCGACCCCAGATCGTCGTTGGTCGTACCGTGCTCCTCGATCAACGAATTCAAGTAGTCTCTCGTGGCCGAAAGCTCGTGCTCGAGCGTACGGATCCGTCGGGCGTCCTCGAGCGTCCCGGACGTCCGGTGTTCGACCGGTCCGCCGGGTGCGACAGCCTTCGCCGTCGCGTCCTCGAAGAGCACGACGAAGAGTGACTCGGCCGACTGCGGCAGGCCCGTGAACGGGAAAACGACGAGGTTGCACGTCCTCGTTACTCCGTCTTGCTCGATTTCCACCCCGCTCCTCCCGGCAGGGGCCATCGTCGCCTTTGCCTCGGCGATGGTCGCGCGCAACGGCGAGAGCAGGCCCGGGCGCGCCATCTTGACGACGTCGCTCTGCGGCTCTCCGGGTGCCGGTTGCAGGAACGCGCCGGTTTGGCCCCGAAACTGGAGGATCTCGAGCTTCTCGTTGATGAGCACCCCGGGCGGCGCGTAGCGGCTCAAGAGCACGCGGTCGAGATGCTTCGCGAGACTCACCGTGCGTCGAGCGGTGCCCGGCACGTCCTCGGCGGAGGGGATCCGCTCCGGACCGGCGTCGGAGCGCACGGGGAAGCGAAGCGCGCTCGGCGCCGCCGTTCGCTTGAAAATCTTGCTCGCCTTGTCGACGACCGCGAACAGCTTACCGAACCCCGAGATGCTCTCGGTCCGCCCGAGGAGGAGGTAACCGGACTGGTTCAGCGCATAGTGAAAGGTCGGAACGATGCGCTTCTGGAGGGCATGATTGAAATAGATGAGAACGTTGCGACAGCTCACGAGATCGAGCTTCGAAAATGGCGGATCTCGAGCGAGGTCGTGCTGGACGAAGACACAGAGATCTCTAACCGCTTTGTTGATCCTGTAGCCGCGGTCGGTCTTGACGAAGTATCGCCTGCGGCGCTCGTCGCTGATGTCGCCGAGGGCGCCGTCGGAATAGATCCCCGCGCGCGCCTTTTCGATGGTGCTCCCACTCACGTCGGAGCCGAAAATCTGAACTGAACGCGAGGAACCATTGAGGAGCTCGAGCAGAGCGATTCCGAGCGAGTACACCTCTTCGCCGGTGGCGCACCCCGCCACCCAAATCCGAATCGGCGCCTCGGGCGCCTTCTTTTGCAAGATGTCCGGAAGAATCTCGGCTTCGAGCCGCTGGAAGACTTCGCGGTCGCGGAAGAACGACGTCACGTGAATCAGCAGGTCCTCGTAGAGCGCGCGGATCTCCTCCGGCTCCCGCTGGACGAGCGCGAGGTAATCCTGGATCGCGTCCGTGCGCCGGATCGCCATCCTGCGAGCGAGCCTCCGCTCCAACGTCCGCCCCTTGTACTCGGTAAAGTCGACCCCCACGGAGGCCTGCACCAAGGACAGAATTCGACCGACGAGGGCGGCGTCGCTGCTCGACGCCGATCCGCCGTGCGCCACGAGATACGGGTGAAGGCTCAGGCGCACGAGCTCGCGGGCGAGCTCGGGGATCGGCAGCACGCAATCCACGATGCCGGCGTTGATCGCGTTCCGTGGCATCTCCGCGATTCTTGCGGACTCGGGGTCTTGCGCGA
>DASUTR010000621.1:0-5113 GCA_036374535.1 Polyangiaceae bacterium | reverse complement strand
CTCGCGGACGCGCTCGGAGTCGGAAAAATCCACGCCCACGTGGCGCTCGGCGTTCGGCAGGGCGAGCTCGGCGAGGCGCGCGGTGCCGATGGGCACGCTGCTTTCACGCGGATGTTGCAGTATCACGACGCGCGTCCGGGTCGGAACGCGCTCGAGCTCGGCGCAGACGCACACGCGCGCCGGCCGACCGCAGTCCGGACACACCGCGCGAGGCTCGCGGTGCGCGCCGGAAGAGTGCTCGGGGGCGCAGGTCATGCTGGCGCGAGGACTACCACGCGGGGCCCCCCTCGGCGAAGGTCGCCGTGGCGGCGCCCTTCGCGCCGCACGCCTCACTCGGTCAAGAGCTCGAAGTAATTGATGCAGAACGAGTACGGCGCGCGCTCGGACCCGCTCGTGACGGCGGGGACGTGGAATTGCACGGAAAGGATCTTCGTGCGGTCGAACTCGTAGTTCGTGCGCGGCGAGCGAACGTCGGCCCAGCGCACTTCGTTCCGTCCGGTGGTGACCGGAGAGGGCGGGTAGTCGTCCGACGCGTCCCAATACGGCGAGCCGTCGGGGTGATCTTCGGTGCTCGTGCCGTCCGGGAGCAGCATCGGAAACTCCACGCGGAGCTTCGCGAGCGGAACCTCGCTGAGCTCGAAGGCCACGCCGGCGACGCCGTGAGCATCGGGATCGTACGGGAGCTTCGTGCCGGGCCCGGCGTCGGTCGCGCCCGTGGCGTTGAGGTCGAGTCCGATCCCCGCGCCCCACATGTTCGAGTAGTCCGGCGTTCCGGGTGGGCAGAGCGGTACGCCGCTCTTGCAGGGCAAGACGACCGCCGTTTCGCCGGTCGTGCAGAGGACGCCGCCGACGTTCGGAAAACCCGGAATCAGCGGATCCGGAGACGTGATGGTCGAGCACTCGTCGGGTTCGTGCAGGCCGACGGTCGTGCACTTCGCGGCGCCGTACTTGTCGCCGTACGGGTACCACGCGCCCTGCACGCCGAGCGTCCCGGGCGGCTCGCCGTCCTGAACCCACCCTTCGGGGCTCGGAACGATGCGGACGCTGCCCGCGGGCGCAGCGCCCGAGCCGCTCGTCGGACCCGACCCGCCGGTCGGGTTCGAGCCGCCCGAGCCGCCCGAGGGGCTCATGGCGCTCGGCTCGTCGGTCGAGCAGCCGCTCGCGAGAAAGAGCACGAGCAAGCGGAGAATGGCTGACGGCATGAACCGACGCGCCCGCAACGGGGGAGCAGGGCGCGAAGAACGGCGAAAGTTCGGCATTTGAGCATCTCCTCGTGTCGCGACGGCTCGACTCACCACCACATCGTGGCTTCGATCTTGAAGACGTTTTCGTCCGGGCGCGGGACGCCCGTGGCGCGTGTCTTGTCTTCCTGCTTCGACGTGTTCGAGCCGAACCCGTCGTACGGAACGGGGGAGGGAGGCGCCTGAACGCACTTGTAGCCGGCGAGCGGATCCTCGCTCGCGTCGGGTACGGTCCCGCTTCCGTCCCACCTGCGCGGTTCGCACACGCGCGTGTCGTAGAAATAGCGCGAGTAGCCGAGCGTGATGCGCTCGTGCGTCACCCACGCCGTCTTGAACTGAAGGCGGGGCGAAAGAATCGCGAAGTCTTGCTCGCTGAAGTGGCTGTTCGGCATCACTCGATCGAAGCGGAGGCCTGGCGAAAGCCACGGAAGCGCGTTCACCGTCACGTCGGCGCCGAACTTCGCCTTCGTCACCTCGTAACGGGTCGGCAGCGACGTGTCGTCGAGCGCCGCGAGGCCGCCCGTGGTCGCGGCTTTCGTCGTGTCGCGGGCTTCGCTGTTCACGAACGCGACCAAACCGTAGAGCTTGGCGATCACGTCGAAGCCCTGCCCCCAAAAGCGCGGCCCGCCGCGGATCTGTTGCCGGAAGTTCGTGAGGCTGAACTCGTACTGGCCTTGAACGGCGTTGATGGTGCCGTTGCCGTCGCTGCACCCGTTGACGTCGAGCGCCTGCCAGTGCTCGGGGCGCCCCGCCGGGATCGTCGGAATCGGGGTGTTCGGCGACGCGAACGAGCAGCTCGGGCTGTCGAGGTAATT
Source organism: Polyangiaceae bacterium (assembly GCA_036374535.1). Taxonomy (GTDB): domain Bacteria; phylum Myxococcota_A; class Polyangia; order Polyangiales; family Polyangiaceae; genus PMG-095. The sequence goes on along the minus strand of DASUTR010000621.1, from coordinate 3,057 downwards.
GCCCGTGACGCCGAGGTCGAACTCCCCGCCGCCCGACGCGTGGAGCACCTCGATGGCGCGCGACACCGTGAGCGCATAGTCGGCGCCGACGTGCGAATAAGCGCCGTAGATGTAGCCGAACGCGCCGAGCTCGGCGCGGGCTTCGGCGCCGGCCACCCAGAGCTTACCGTTCGGGAGACCGTTGCGCGAGTCGCCGGTCTTGCCGTTCGGATCGCCGGGCGACGTGGTCGGGCGATACTCTTCCTGCGACCACGAGACGAGGTAGTGCCCCGCGAGCTCGAAATCGCGGCCGAGCCTCAAGCCCGCGTGCTCGTGATGGAGCATCGTGAAGCGCGCATTGTTGTACGTGTTCGGGTCCGGTTTGTGGCTGCCGAGGCCCTGCTCCACGTAGAGCGTCCAGAGCGGGTTCAAGTCGTATTCGAAGTGAAACGTCTCGCCGACGACGTGCGTGCGGCCGAACATGTACGTGTCGTATTCGCCTGCATCGAAACGGCCCGCCATGCCGTAGCGATCGACGATCGCGCCCGCTTTCACCCAGAGGCGTGCGTTCTCGTAGCCGAGGTCGGGCGTGAGCAGGACGTACGCCTGCGTGATGCCCCAGTTGGCGCGGAAATCGTTGAATCCGCCTTCCGTGAGGTTGTACGAGCCGATGCCGAGCACGCCGGTTGCGACGCCGTTGCCGAAGCCGAAGAAACCTTCGGCCCAGGAACGCATGTTGTGCGCGGTCGACTGGAAGCTCAGGTACTGATCGTCGGGAACGCTCGCTTCGTGGATCGTCGTGTCGGTCTGGTCCGCGATCGTGAAGCCGTTCGTGTCTTCCGGCAGGCGCTTGCCGAAGCCGATGCGCATCGGGGCGCGGAGATAGCCGTGGAAGCTGAATTTCCACTGCGCTTCGGCTTCTTCGTAACTCGTCGCGGTGCGGCGGGCGACGGGAGTGGCCGTGGCGGGAGGAGCGGGCGCGGCCGCCGAGGGCGCGGGCAGCTCGGGAGACGGATTGAGCGGCGCACGCTCCACGGCGCCTTCTGCCTGGGCGTGAGCGTGAGGACACACGAAAGCGAAGCAGGCGACGAGGGCGAGCGAGCGCATGGCTCGCGGTGGTGCAACGCGCGTGCCGGTCGTTTCGGACGTCGATTCTTCGATCGGCCGCGGCGGCACGCGGACATTCGTGTTCGGAGCGCTTCGAGCGCGCAGCGTGGACGTCCGAGCGGACGTCCGTCGGACGTCCGCTCAGCGTTTCACGAAGTAGAGGTCGTCGATCCAGAGATCGAACTCGAGAATCGGCTCGCCGAGGCAGCGGATGGTCTGTTCGCAGGTTCCGCCGGGAGTATCGACCTGAAAGTAGAGGCCGTAGACGTGCTCGGTGTCGAAGCGGCTCGGCTTCGGGCGATGACCCCAGAGCGGATCTTGCGCGAGGTCGGAAAAGGCGATCTCGTAGCGTTCGAACGAGCCTTCGAGCTCGAGCATCACGCCGAAGCCGTTGTAGCAAGCGGCGGCGCTGTTCGGGGTCGGATCGCACGCGCCGCCTCGCGGATCGGTGTTCGCGTCTTGGAACTGAACCAAGAGCGTCGTCGCCCCCGCCTCGCTCGCCTTTGCCCAAAACACGAGACCGGAGTACTCGCGTAGATCGACGGGCGCCGCCGGATACTCGAGATCGGGCGTACCGCCATTGCAGGGGCGATTCACGAGGATCGTGTCGGTTCCGAGCGGCGGCTCGGAGAACTGAAATCCCATTCCGGCGCCCCAGGTGTTCACGAGCTCCTCGGTCGTTCGCAAGCGCGCCGCTCGCCGGCTGAGCTCACCGGCGAGCGTTTCGTGCGCTTCGGATAGCTCGCCGTGCGAAAAAGCGCGGCCGCCGTCCGCCCACTCGGGCCTCGGCTCGAGGCGCTCGCACTGGACGTCCGCGTACGATACCCAGCGCCCGGGTAGCGCGCCTGACACGGGTTTTCCCGGTGTCCACGCGATACGGTTGGCGTCGCGCTCCATGTCGTCGAGCGCCGTGTAAACGGGCTCGGCGGGACCAGACGGCGCGTCCGGGCTCGAGCAGGCGCAGAGCAGCGCGAAAAGAGCGCTCCAAGCAGGCGCGGCGAGCCCGCGGCTACTCGAAGTCGATGTCATCGAGGTAGATCCTTCCGGTCACCGGCTCCAATCCGCCCATGATGGTCGAAAGCGTGAAGCGCACGCTGTCGACCCGGGCGAGACATGCTTCGGCGCCGCCGTCGATCTCGTAGGGTTCCTCGGCGGGTTCGCGAAAATTCGCCATGCGGACGTGGCGCGTCTGCCAGTCGTTCGAGACGTTGTCGATCCCGGCGTTCACCCAGAGCGGCGGACCGCCCTGCAGCGTGGGAGCGGAATCGCAGCCGAGCTGCACGTAAAAGTTCGTGAGCGGCGGGAACTGCGTGCCGCCGTCGTCGAAGCGAATGGCAAAATGAATGGCTTCGAAGCGACGCGCGTCGAGCAGAGGAGACGCGTCGGAGACGCCGACGTTCACGCCGGTGAAGCGGCCGTTGCCGGGGTCGATCAACCGAACTTCGGCGAGCAAGGCGTACTCGCTCGCGCTGCCCTCGACGAACTCGAACCGCGTCACGAGCTCCTGAATGGGGTTATTGTCGGCGTTGAACGATTTCACCATCCATTGGTCGCGAAACTGCGTTGCGGCGGCGAGCATGCCGTCCTGGACGTCGGCGGCGTCCTCGAAGTCGTCGACGAGAAGGTAGGGGTGTGCGGGACCGGGATCGAGGCGTTCCATGTCGTAGCAGCCCCCGAGCGCCGAGAGCAGCATGGTCGCGTAGGCGAGCCTCACCATGCTCCGCTCCACGCAACGTTCGCTCCGCCTCCGGGATCCACGACGATCATCGTCACGCCGCCCGCGACGAGCACGCCGCTCGCCACGAACAGACCGACGGTCACGGCGCTCGCTCGCTCGATGGAGTCGGCGAGCTCGTTGTTGGCGATGGCGCGCGCGCGGTAGTCGAGCGGCGGCGGTTCGGCGCCGAGACGCGCTTGTTCCGCTTCCCAATCCGTATGCCGGCCGCGGTTCCAGGCGTAATGGATGGCGCC
>DASUTR010000620.1:0-6775 GCA_036374535.1 Polyangiaceae bacterium | reverse complement strand
GTTGCGCTGAGCCTCGCTGCGCTCGCTTTCATGGTGCCCATCGGTATCTCTCAGGGCGCTGCGACGCGCGTCGGCAATCTCGTCGGCGCGGGCGACGTGATCGGAATGCGTCACGCCGTGCGCGCGTCGCTCGCGCTCGGGATCGGCGCGATGACGATCTCGGCCGCGGCGTTCGTCGTGTTCCGCGCGGGTCTGCCGAAGCTCTTCACGCCGGACACCGCCGTCATCGCGCTCGCGGCGACGATCTTGCCGGTAGCCGCCGCGTTCCAGCTCTCCGACGGCGCGCAGGGCGTCGCGGGCGGCGTGCTGCGCGGCCTCGGGCGGCCGGACGCCACGGCCGTCGTGCACCTGTTCGGCTTCTACGCGGTCGCGTTGCCGGCGGCGTACGTCTTCGGCATTCGCGGTGGGCAGGGCCTCTTCGGCGTGTGGGTCGCGCTCGCGGCGGGGCTCACCATCGTCGCCGCGCTCCTGCTGTTTTGGGTGGCGCGCACCGTGCGACGGCCGCTTTCGGAGCTCCGCGTAGCAGCCGCAGAATAGCTCGCCGGCCGGCCTTCGCTCGAGCGCTCAGGGCTCGTGGGCCGCCGGGACTCCGAGCAAGGGCCAAACGACGCCCGCAAGAAACGGCGGATGAAAGAGGAGCGGCAGGGGCGCCAAGATCCAGAACATGCTCCAAGCGCGCCCGAGCCGGCCGGAGAGCGGACGTCCCGCTTGGGAGAGCCTGCGTTCGACGCCCACGAGCACTCCGTGCAACACGAAATAGAGGGTCGGCAGGCCGAAGCCCGCACGCACGGGAACGCTGATGGCCATTTCGTGGAGCAGACCGGACGCGAGGAACCCCGCGAGGAGCGCGGCCGTCGAACCGACGCGGCGCGACAACGGACGATAAATCAGCGCCGCCGTCATCTCCGAGAAACCGAGGTTCCAGCGCTTCGACCAGAACTCCGCCAAGTTCTCCGAGCGCAGCGGCGCGCGAAACACCGCGTCGGTTTCGACGCCGCGAAGACGCCAGACGCCGGCGAGCAGCGTGCCGAGCCCGAAGTGCAGGCAGAGGCTCAAGCCGACGAGCAGCGGTATCGTCGCGGCCCAGCGCGACTCGGTAGTGCTCCAGACGGCGCGCGCGAGCGCAACGCACGCGAGACCCAGCGCCAGGTTGACGGCGCCGCGCCGGAGCAGCACCGGCGCGCCGTCGCGGGCCGGTGCGCCGTACGAGATGAAGAGCCGCGGCCGCATCCCGAGCCAGGCGCTCGAGAAGGCGAGCCAGGCCGTAAACGAGAGCGGCGGCATGCCGGCCGCGCGCTCCCGGGCGACGGCGATGAGCTTGAGGGTGACGAGCGCGAACGCGATGAGAGCGAGCATGCGCACGAAGGCGGGCTCGCGAGCCGTCAGGCGCTCGATCGCCGGCACACCCGCGACCAGAATCGTCCAGCCGACCTTCGGCACCCAGCCGCCCGGAGCCCGTCGCGAGAGCGCGTACCCTCCGACGAGCAGGACGAGCAAGACGGCGCCGATTGCAGCGATGGTCCACGGCTCGACTGGTCGAAATGCACTCACCTCGTCCTCAACGAACGGTCGCGTAGCCGTAAACGGCCGTGAGACCCACGAACAGAAGCGTCAGCCCACCCTCGGCGACGCGGTAGTGAAATCCCTCGGGAGCGTCGGCTCGATCGAAATAGAAGAGTTGGATCAGCACGCGCGCGCCCCAGTACGCCGTGATGTATCCGCCGACGACGCGCGCGAGCGTCGAGCCGTCGAGCAGTGCTCCGGGGGCCGTCACGGAGAGGACTCCGAAGCAGACGTTCGTGGCCCAGATGTACCCGGCGTAGGTCCAGAACACCTTGCGCGTGAGCGGCACGAGCTTCGCCGTGTCCGCGCGCCAGTCGAGAACGCGGGGCAACGCCAGACTGCCGAGCGCGAGGCCGAGCTGCCCGACGCCCGCCAAAACGATCCACGTCTCGATGGTCATGGCGCGAGCCCCGGGGCCCGGGCGAGGCCGGACGACAGCGCGAGCAGGCGATTTCGCAGCGTCGCCGCGTGCGGATGGCCGATGAAGGGCAGCGCGCCCACCGTGAGCTCGACGAGCACGGTAACGAGCTCGTGAGTCTTCGCCTGGCGCGGTGAACGGTCGTGCACGAAGAACAAGAGGACGCCGAGGTGCGCGAGCCAAAGGGTCCTGCCGGCCAGGCTCCTCACGTCGGTCGACAAGGGGACGTCCGACAGCGCGCTCGCGAACTGCACGATGCTCCGCTCGCGGAGAGCCGCGTGACGCTTTCCGAATACGGAGAGCGGATCGGTGGGATCGCCGAGCCTCGCGAAGAGCGCGGCCAAGAGACGGCGGTCCTTTCGCACGACGGCGAGCTTGGTTTCGAACAACGTGAGCAGACGCTCGCGAAGCGCGGAGCCCGGTACGGCGACCCGAGCCATCGCGCGCTCGTGCTCGTCCTGTAGCCACTCGTAGTACGTCGTCAGAATCGCGTCCTTCGAGTCGAAGTAGTGATAGGCCGCGCCCAGCGACAGCCCGGCGTGCTGCGCGATCGCGCGCATCGTCGTCTGCTCGTACCCGCGCCGCCGAAAGAGCTCGAGCGCAGCCGCGAGCAGCTCTTTGCGCGTCGCGGGCCCCTTCGTGCCCGAGCGTTTCTTTATTTTGAACACTGTTCAATTCTTGACCAGCTCGGCCTTTCGTCAAGCCGGCCCGCGGAACCGTCCCTCGCCACCCTTCGCGGGCACCCGTTGCGGGACGCCGGGCGCCGGCTATCCTTCGAGAATGGTCGGGAGGACGTCGGCGTTCGCACCGAGCGGTTTCATCGCGTGCGCTCTCACCGCGCTATTCGCGAACCACTGCATCGATTCCCACGGCGACACGGCGGGCGGCGGAGGCGGCGCGAGCGACGCGTCGGGCGGCGCGACGAGCGGGGCCGGCGGGAGCTCGGGGCGCGGCGGGACGACGTCGACCGGAGGCATCATGGCGGGCGGCGGCACGGCACCGAGCGGCGGCGCGGCCGGCTCGGGCGAAGGCGGCGAGGGCGTGGGCCCCGTGGACCCCGGCGTCGAGGCCGCGTCGGTGGCGTCCGTCGACGGTTACATCTTCGGCCCCGCGCCCGCTTGCACGACGGAGTGGATCGATTTCGATTGCGACGGCGACATCCCGCTCGATTGCGACGTTCCCGGGGAGGTCATCAGCTTCACGGCCAGCAGCGGAAGCCATTGTCCGTACTGCGCGCCGCCCCCCGCGGGCGAGGTCGCTCCGGAGTGTTCCGCGGCGCGGAGTCGCTACGGCGTCTTTCTCGCCGAAATCCTCGCTGCCGGCTGCGCGAACTATTGCGAGTCGGACGCTGAATGCACGCGCGTGCCGCTCACGAACGCGTGCGGCCGGTTCGTCATGGCGGCGCGCGGTCTCGTCGACGAGGAGCCGTTCGAATTCGCCCGGGAGTACGCCGCGACGCACTGCGGGGCGTGCGGAACCCCGCCGCCCGCCTCGGACGCCTTCTTCGACGACCTCCGCGCTCGCTGCGTCGAGCGAACGTGCGTGCTCGTCCCCTGAACGCGCGTCGTGCCCGGCACGTCGTCAGACGCGCCGGACACGAAACGCCGTGCTTCACGCCACTACGGGTTTTGCTCGAAGCACGTGAAGAGCGCGTCGAACTCCGCCGCGCAGCCGACGAACGGTACGGCTCCGAAGAAATCGAGGCACTCCCAGTTCGACGCGGGCGAGGGCGCGAGCGCCGCCTGGCACACGTTCACGGCCTGGTTTTCGTCCGCGCACGCGGGCAGGGCCTCCGCGAAGAACGCGTTGGTCTCCCGGCAGAGCGCGACGCACGTCTCGAAGCCCGGATCGTTCGCGCAAGTGACGCGCGTGCTCGTGCGGCACGCGAGCGCGCACTCGGTCTGATCGGCTTCTGCCGCTCCGCACCGCCGCGAGCTCGCCGTGACGTTCAGCGTCGTGGTCGGGCTGTTGTCGGGCTGGAGCCGCCACGTGACGGTCTGGCCGTTCGTGAAATCCACCGGGAACGACACGCGGTGCTGGCCCGGGAGGAAGCGCGTAGGACGCGCGTTGAACGTGTCGCGTGCGAGTTGGTTACGCGTGCCGTACGGCAGCGTGACGCTCACGCCGTTCCTGTTGTTGTAACCGAACAGCGCCGTGAGCGTGCCGTTCGGGTTCGGCGTCACGCACTCGAGGCTCGGGATGAGCGTCTCTTGCCCGCCCTTCTTGTACGCGTTGTCGAGGAACGGCAGGAACGGATTGAGCCGCGTCCACAGGTTGTAGTCGAGGCACGACAAGCCCGTGAAGTAGCCGACCGCGCCGATATACGTCTGACCGTACTCCTGGAAGAGGATCGGGCCGCCCGAGTCGCCGAAGCAGCCGTTCGCGTTCGGCGGCGCGCCGTTCGTCTTCAAGAGATTCGGACGAATCGCAGGATCGAGCACGCCGTTATTCGGATCGTCGGGATGAAAATCCGCGGCCGTGGGCGAGCCCAGCGTCACCGTCGTGCCGGTGCGCTGCACGCGGCTGCCGGCGCCCGTCGTCGGCGTCGGCGCGCTGTTCGAGCCCCAGCCCGTGATCGTCACGGTCTTGTTGGCGGGAACGGGGTTGCGCCAGAGGGGCAGCGGATCGAACGGAAGCTTCCGGTCGAGGTAAACGACGCCCATGTCCACGTAGTGGAGATCGGGAACGTAGCTCGGATGCATTTCCCACGAGTCGGCCTCCGCGAAGAACGACGGCGAGCCGGGCGGCGGCGCGTGGAGCAGTCCGTCGGCGCCGGATTGGAGCTGCCCTTGATCCGCGGGGAAGTCGTCGCCGTGATAGACGAAGACCTGGCGGACGTTCGGCAAGCAGTGGGCGGCCGTGAGCACGACGCGCGGCGCGAAGTACGAGCCCGTGCACGCTCGCGTTCCGCCGTTGTTCAGCACCATGTGCAGGAGCACGACTTCGTTGCGCCCGCCCGGCGTCGACGGACCGATGATCGCGTCCTTGGCTTCGGCGACGTCCGACGCGTTCCCCTCGGTCCCACCAGAGCATGCCGCGAGCGCCACGGGCGCGAAAACGGCAAAACCAACTTTTCTCAAATTCATCCTGATTCCTCCAGATCGATTGCGTTCCCTCGAGGCGCGCACCCTACCTGAACGCGACCTGGAACCGGTACCATTCATGTGACCTTTTAACGTATCTCTCAGAACTGCTCACATCGGCGCGCCAAAGGCGGCCCGGGAACTGAACCGCCAAGACACCAAGGGCGCCAAGTAGCCGCGGAGCGGATTTTGTGCGCGCGGGTGCTCGCACGGCGCCACGCTTCACGGAGTCGTGGTCCGTTACACCCCCAAAAAATCTTGGCGACTCTTAGCGCTCTCCGCGTCTTGGCGGTTTCTCCGAAAGCACTGAGTGAAACGAAAGCGACTCAGTTGCCGCCGGCGGCGCGGTCTAGGGCGTGACGGATCAGCGCGGCGAGGCGTTCGGGATCGGGGTCGCCTTCGCTGCCGAGCACGGCGAGTCCGTCGAGCAGCGGCACCGACGCTAGGCGGCAGCCGGCGTCGAGCGCCTCGCTCGGCGTGTCGTCGAGGCGCGCGATGGCGGCGCAGCCGGGAAGCACGAACGTCCAGAGCGGCGTGAACGCTTCGACGAGCGGTAAGCCGGTGATTTCGAGCGTGACGCCGTCTGGAAGGCGCAGCGTCGCGAGTCGGTACGGAACCGGTGCGGCAGGGACCTCGGTCGTGACGCTCGTGTCGGCGATGCGCGCGAGGGCCGGCAGCGTCGCCATGAGGCGCTGCTGCGATGCGGCCATGCCGATGCGCGAAGGTGCGTCGAAACCCGGTCGGGCCACGCGTTTGGCGAGCACGGCGAAGAGCCCGAGGCGTTCGGGATCACCGAGCTCCACGCGCAGTGTGCCACCCCCGAAGCGGCGAACCGCGCCGCGTTCGAGCAGCGACGCGAGCGCCGTGAGCACGTAAAGATCGAGCAGCGGCACCTCGTCGAGCAACTCGGTGAGCACGCGCGGCGTGAGCAACGCCTCGAGCACGCGTTGCTCGACGTCGCCGAAATCGGGGCGCGGCAAGACGACGGCGAGGAGCGAATCCTGTCCGATGTTAAGGCCGTCGCGAATACGCTTCGCCTCGTCGAGCTGGCGCATGCCGTCCATCAGGAGAACGTGCGAGGGGCGCTGGATGCGGCGCAGCGTCTGCTGCGTGCCGCCCACGAAGGCAAACTTCCCTTCGCTCTCGCCGAGCAAACGGATGAGTGCCTTCTCGCCGTCGACGCGCCGGTACGCGGCGTCGACGATCTCGCCCGTCACGAGGCGAACTTCGCCCTGACCGCTCGGCGTGGTGATCGACAGCGTGCCGGAGCGCTGGTTCGTACCGAGGAGCTGTAGGAGATCCGCGACGCTCACCTGCTGGAGATCGCCGCGAAAATCCGTGCCGATCGCGGCCGCAGGAACCGACCGCGTCAGGGCGTAAATGCGCTTGGCGATGCTCTCGATGTCGGAGCGGCCCATCTCGGCCGAGTTCGGCTCGGGCACGCCGTCCACGAGCACGAAGCGGGGGGTGTTCGCGAGATCGGGTAGCGCCCTCAATCGCTCTGGAAATTCCTCGGTCTTCGCGAGCAGGCCCGAGACGAGCAAGAGGTCGACGCGTGACACGCGCGCGCGTTCGGCGGCGCTGTCGAGGCTGTCGGCGATGGCCACCTCGAGACCCTGGGCGCGGAGCTTCGACGCGAGCGCACCGAGCTCGTCCACGTCCGGTTCGATCAAGAGTACGGTGCGGGCCATCAGTCGAAGAGCCTCACGCC
>DASUTR010000619.1:0-2718 GCA_036374535.1 Polyangiaceae bacterium | reverse complement strand
CTTCTGCTTTCGCGGTGCCGCCGGTGAGCTGACCGGCGGGAGCGGCGATACCATCGAGTGCTCGTCCGCCCGCGGCCAGTGTTTGCCACGGGCGACAGGCGTCCTCCATCTCGGCAAGCGCGACGTTCGTAGCCTCGGCCGGCGCGCCTTCCGGTAGGTCGGCGGACTTGCCGATCTGTCCAGCGCTGCCGACGCATTGCAGGGCCCCGCCTGCGACGGCCATGCCGCCTTGAAGCCAGGCCTGCTCCGCGATGGCATCCGCGGCTGCGTGCAGCGCGCGCACTTCTTCGGCCACCGCGCGCTTTTGGGCTTCGCGGGCCGCGCGCAGCGTCTGCTCGTCGGCTTCGCTGCGTACGAAATCCGCGTGGACCATGAGCTCGGCGAGCTGGGTCAGGGGATGGATGGCGGTCATCAGGCGGCTCCCATTCTGGAAATGACGGCCGACGTGCCGTCGTTTTCGCTTTGGACGATGTCCGACGCGCGCTCCTTGGCGCGCGAGACGTCGCGGCACGCGCGATCGAGCAGGTCGAGTGCGATGTCGAAGCGGAGCCAAGCGTCTGCTTGGCGGCCGCGTGCGGCGGCGGCTTCGGCGTTCATTTCGGCAGCCTCGCCGCGGAAATGACCCTCGGCGATTTTCGCGCCGCCTGCCGCGCCCGAGGCGCCTCCTTGAACCCCGCCCGCGACTTGCGCGAGCGTCGTCCAAGCGGTGCCCGCGCCCGTCACGCCCCCGGCGACCGCGCCGAGCACCCCGCCGGCCGCGCCGAGCGCCATCGTGATGCGGGGATCGAGTCCGAGCTCGTCCCCGACTTTCGCGCCAACGGTGAGGCCGGCAGCCGCGACGGCGAGCACCGCCGGCAATCCGGCGCCGCCCGTCGCGACGGCGAGCGCAACGGCTCCGACGATCCCCGCTATCGTCGCCACGTCGCACCCGAGCACGCCGCTCACGTCGCTCCAGAAATTGCCGTTCTCGTTCGCCTCCTCGGCGCGCTCCATCGCCTCTCGAATCTGCTCGCGCGCTCGTTCGACGAGCCGGTGCGCCTGTTCGGCGTTCGCGCGCGCCGCTTCGCTCTGCGCGCCACGGCTGTTCACCATACATTCGAGTAGAACGGCGGCGACGTCGCTCGGGCCCGGACCCGCTGCCGCAGAGGTCGCCGTGATCGGTGGTTGCCACGGAGTCCGTGGCGCGCTTTCGATGTGCATGCTCACGAGTTCACCGCCCGATGTTGCCGATGATGCCGTTCGCGGTCTGGTTGCTGCTCGAGAGCAGGTTCGACGCGAGTTGTGCGGCTTGGTTGATGTCCGACGACAGCGCGTTGATGCGAATGAGCGCGAGCTGGTCGTCCTTACCGAGAGAGTCGATCTTGCTCTGGATGCGTTCCGGTAGATCCCAAGCTTCGAGGATGCTTCGAAAGTCGAAGGTCGAGTTGGCTTGGAGCGCGTCGCCGAGCTCGGCGAGCTCTTCCCCGAGGGTTTCTTGGAGTACGGGTTCGAGCGGAGTGCCGCGATACGCGTCGAAGAGCGCGGTCATCTCGGCGTAAAGCTCCTCTGGCGTGAGCTCGCCGTCCTCCGTTCTCGCTTTGATGTACGAAAGGTCCTCGATGATCTTGTTGCGCGCGCGGGACAGATCCATTTCGTCGCGGAGGTCGGCGTAGAGCCCGTCTTGCTTTTCGGCGAGCCACAGCAAGAGGTTGTCGTCGCTGATGTAGTTGCTTTCACGCGGCGCGGCGGCCGGCGGGCCGTAGACGTGGGGTGTCGTTGCGGCGGGCTCGGCGGGTGTGTCGTCCGCGGGTGCGTCGCTCTCCGCCAGTCGAACGTGCCGCTCGTGATATTCGCGCGCGCGCGCTTCGAAGTACTCTTGGGGGGTGGGCATGTCGAACGGCATGGTCGTCGGATCTCCTTTGTCGGGTGATGTGGGTGCGCGTTTCAGTCGCGTCGCAAACGGAGTCGGTCGCTCGCGGCGCGAGTTGTCTTCGCGTCGGACGATTTTCCGGTATGCTTGGGAGCTCGATGCGCTTTGCCGCTCGACTCGCGTCGCTGGGCCTTTTCGCTTTGGTTTTCACGGGTGCGCCCGTGGCGTTCGCTCAAACCAAGGCGAAGCCCGCGCCGCGTGCCGCCAAAGCTCCGAAGAAAGCGCCCGCAAAGGCACCCGCGAAACCGGCGCCGGAAGCCGAAGAACCGGCGCCCGAAGCCGACTCGAAATCGGCTGCGCCCGCCGGCGCGCCGGAGGGGTCCGTGAAAGCCGCCGGCACGAAGGCGAAGGAACCCGAGAAGACGGGCGATCAGGCGCGCGTCACCGACGTCGAGGAGTCGGCCAAGGACAAGGGCGTGAAGACGTACAAGTTCAGCGCCGTCGAGGTGGAAGGGCGCCTGAAGTCGCCGCAGATCGTCTACTTCCTCCGCCGCGTGCGCGCCGAATTCGAAGCGGGCGCGCTCGGGCATCGTTCGTTCATGCCGGAGCTTTCGGACTCACGCCGAAACCCCGCTCTCAAGTAGTCGGGGTCGACGAGCATGGCCACACCCGTCGTTCTGCGCACCGCCGCCTCGTGGGGAACCACGGTGCTCGCCGTGCGCGCGCTCTGGGCGGGACAGGGTTTCAAGATCGGCGACGGCGAGGGTGCCGTCGTCGCGAAACCCGACAACACGCTCATCGCCGATTTTCCGATCCGGGCGGTCGCGGCCGGTTGGGAGCTCGACGCGCGCGGCGCGACCGGCGGCGAG
>DASUTR010000618.1:0-14608 GCA_036374535.1 Polyangiaceae bacterium | reverse complement strand
GTGGTCGCGATAGAGCCCCCAGAGCTCTTCCAGACACGCGAGCATCACGGGATCGCGAAACGAGCCCATGTTGCTGACGACGCCGAGCAGCGAGCAGCTCCTGCCCGTCTCGCGCAGTTGCGCGAGGAGCTCGAGCAGACGCGGCAGCGCTCGGAGCGCGAGCGGCTCGCACTGAACGACGGCGACGACGCTGTCGACGGCCTCGAGCACGAGGCGCGTCATGCCGCCGATGCCCGCGGGCGTGTCGAAGAGGAGCACGTCGTAGTCGCTTTGACTGCGCTCGACGATGCGCTGGAGCGCGCCGGTTTCGCGCACGTCGTGCGCGAAGCGATCGACGTCCATGGCACCGACGTAGCCGACGGGCAGGAGGTGGAGCTCGGCGAGCCTCGTTTTTACGATGTTGGGGGGTGCGGCGGCGCCGTTCGCCAGGCTTGCCACGAGGCCGGGCCGATCGGCGACGCCGTCGAGGGAGAGGCCGATGGCCCCCTGCGGATCGGTGTCGACGAGCAACGTCCGCGCCCCTCGGCGCGCGAAGGCGTAGGCTGCGTTGAGCGCGGTGGTGGTCTTTCCGACGCCCCCTTTGAGGCTGGCGAATGCGATGCAATGTGTCATTTGGGATATCCGAGCCTGCGGAGCTGTTCGAGGTTGGCCCGCACGAGTTGCGACGTGGGATCGAGATCGGCGAGCGAGACGAGGGCGCGCGCCGCGGCGGCGTAGTCCCGCTCCATGAGGAGCTTGCGCGCTTCGACCGTGAGCTCCTGAATACGGCCGGCGAGCTTTTCTGGCGAGGACGTCGCCGCTTCGAATTGAGTCGGCGTGAGTCTCGGCGGAAGCGACACGTGCCCTTCGTCGATGCGCCGCAGCGAGTCGAGCACGAGCTCGTGCAGGCCCTTGAAGATGGTGCGCTCTTTCGTCGAACCGTTCGTCGGGCTGATCCGCGCGAGCATTTCGGGCCGAATGAGCCGCGCGAAGGCTTCCTCTCCCACGCCGAGGCCGTCGAACGCCGTCCAGATCTCCCCGCCGCGCACCTCGATGACGCCGGTGTCGGCGCCGTCCTGACTCAGCACGACGACCTGCGAGGCTCCCGACATGCAAATCATCTGGAGGAAATCGACCGGATTGAAGCTCGCCTTCACCGCTACCGAAGGAGTCCCCGAAGCGCGCGCGAGGAGCACGAGCGTTTCCTCGGGGATCGGCCGCGTGGTGTGCGTGACGCCCTCTGCGACCGTCGCCTGTTCGCCTTCGTCCAACGCGAGCACGAGCCGCGCCGTTCGCGCGAGCAGGCGCTCGACCGCGTCGATGGGCGCAGCGGGCAAGCACGGTGTATAGACGACGAGACCGGGCCCGACCTCGTCGATGGTTTGGTCGAGCTCGTCCCACGTGGCGGCGCCGAGCGCCGTCACGCCCGTCTGCTCCGTAATGATGCGAATGCAGCGGAGGCGCTCGCGGAGATCGGGGTCGGCGACCAGCGCTAGGCTCATCTACCGCCTCGACCATCGCCCGAGACGCGCCGGAGCATCACGGCGGCGCCGCGATCGTCGGGACGCAGGCGCAGGCAGCCCTCGAAAGCGTCGGCCGCATCGGCGAAGCGCCCTTGCACGAACGCCGCCGTGCCGCGCGCGAAAAGCTCGGCGTATTTTCGCTCCTCGTCCGATCGTACGGCGCTTGCGACGGCGGCGACGGCGCTGCTGCGCGCGGTGTCCGGCGCTCGCTCTCCGTTCTCCGCACCGGCGCTCGGAGGAACGTCGTGGGTCAGCGGCCCTTCGGGCAAGCGCAAACCCGACGTCGGCGCCTCCATTCGAGCGCTCGCTTCGGAGCCGAGGCTACCCGGTTGTTCCATACCGTAGATGCGCGGCGGTTCGCCGTCGCCGTAGAGCCCGATGAGCACCTGAAGCGTGCGCAACTGGCCGAGCGGGCACATCTGCGCGAGGTCGCCGTACGTCGACGTGCCGTCGATGTAACGCGCGAGCAAGACGGCGTCAGGCGTGCGCACGGCGGAAAGCGGGATCGGCGCCGCGACCCGATCGAGCCCTCCGAGGCGCTTGGCATAGGTGCCGACGAGAAATTCCTTGAGCTGGTCGATGCTCCGCTGGAGCTCGAGGTCGCTCGGTGCGTCGGCGCGCGCGCGATAGAGCGCCGCGAGCGTTTCCTCGTAACGCCGCTCGCGTAACAGCGCGATGATGTCCGCCCGCAAGGCGGCAATCCGCTGAAGGGCGTCCCCGCCCGGTCTCGACGCCGAAAGTGTTTCGCCGCCCCGCATGTTCCCTGTGCAGGTGGACGAGCAGCATACCCCAACGAATTCCCTCAGCGCCAGGGCGTTTACGGCGCCGCGTTGCAACGACGACGCGCCCCGCTTTGCGGCACTCTCCCTACACGGTCGCTATTCGATAAGTACGCCGGGCGTCACCTCTCCGGACGCTTCCATTGAAAAGAATCGGTGACTGCGGATTCCCCCCGGGAAGACCCTAGTCCCGGCCCCGAGCGATTCTCGAAGAAGGAAACGCCCGGTCGTGGGAAGCGCACGATGACACGATTAGACTCACCCCATGGCCCCTTCACTCTACGACAGAATCGGCGGGGAACCCGCCATCATGGCCGCGGTCGACCTCTTCTACGAGAAAGTCAAAAATGACGAGGTCACCCGACCCTTCTTCGACGGTCTCGACATGAACTCTCAAGTTCAGAAGCAGATCGCCTTCATGAGTCGCGCGTTGGGCGGCCCCGTCGAGTACCACGGCAAGGACCTACGCGTCGCGCACGCTCGACTCGTTCGCGACAAGGGGCTCGGCGACGCGCATTTCGACGCCGTAGCGACTCACCTTCGCGCGACGCTCGAAGAGCTCGGCGTTCAGAAGGACCTCGTCGAAGAAGCGCTGACCGCCATCGCCGGGATGCGAGACGAAGTCCTTGGTCGCTGATCCGGACTTTCCCTTCGATCATATTCGAATCCGGGAAGGGCCGACCGTTCGCATCCTGACGGCGGAGGAGCTCCTGGCGCTGCCCATCCATACGCGCGTCCGCTGGCTCCTCGACGACAGCCTCGAGTTTTATTGCGGCGCCGAGCTCGTCGATCGGCGCGTCGCGCTCGCCGCTCTGCGTCAGGCGAGCGTGCCGCAGCGGCCATCCGCGCGGAAATAGGGGCAACGTGGACGGACGACGACGGTTTGGACCACACTACGTCGAGTCACGCCGTTCCCCATGACCGCCCAAGACGATCCCAAGGTGCCCGCCCCGAGCCGGCCGCCGCTCAAAGAACGCTTTCAAAAACTCATGCTCGAGTACGGCTCGGCGGCCGCGTGGGTGTACTTCGGGATCTTCGCGCTCGTCCTCGTGAGCTTCGCGACCGCCATCAAGTTCGGCGTGAAGGTCGAGGGCGCCGCCGGAGCCGCAGGAACGTGGGGAGCCGCGTACGTCGCAACGAAGCTCACGCAGCCGCTCCGGATCCTCGCGACGCTGATCGTCACCCCCGCGGTCGTGCGCATCGCGCGACGCCTGCGCGGCCGGAATCCCGAGCACCGTCGAGACGGCCCTCCGATCGCCGAGCGCTGACGCGACGCCGCTCGGCACGCGCGATGCATCCACGGATCGCCGCGCGTCTCCATGGCGAACAAGCCTCCGGCAGCCATTTCGCCACGCTCGTTTCTGCGAGCGGCGCTCCTCGCCGCCGCGCTCGGCGCCGCGGCGATCGGCGCGGCTCTTTCGGGCTCGTGCAACCAAGACGCGTTCGTCTCGCGCTTCCAGGCATTTCGCGGCGATCCTTATCCGCTCGACGATCTCTCCCGCGAGGTGGCCGCCGACGGTGCCGTCGTCTGCCCGGAGCTCGAGCTCGTGACGTTTCGAGGTGACCGCGTGCGGTTCACGCCGGCGGTGCGCGTCGTCGCGCCGTTCGTCGAGCGCCTGCGTCGGTTCGAAACGACTGTCATCGACGTATCGCTGCGTCACTACGGCAGGGCACCGAAAGCCGTCGTCAACGACGGCGCGTACTCGTGTCGCTCCGTTCGTCACCGCACGGAACGCCTGAGCGAGCACGCGCTCGGCAACGCCATCGACGTCGTCGGCTTCGACTTCGGTCCGGTCGACCGCGCATCCGCCGCCGACGCCGGGCTCGACGCCGGCGCTGCCGAAGTCCCGCACGTTCTCCGTGGAACGCTGCGCGTCCGCGTCGAGAAACACTGGAAGGCCGATAGCGGCGAAGCGGCCGTCCTGCACGCGCGCTTCCTCGACGAGCTCACCCGCGCGCTCGCCGAACGGAACGTCTTCCGTTCGATCCTCGGCCCCTCGCATCCAACGCACCAGACGCATTTCCATTTGGACATGGCGCCCTTCACGTACTTTCGACCTTGACGTAGCCCAAGGGCGATCGTGCGATAGTGGCGCGCGGAGAACGCAGTGAGCTCGACCCCGATGCCCGAAGCGGGCGCGACGTATGGCTACGAAGACATCGCGAGCATGATCGATCATGCCCTGCTCGCGCCGTCGCTCGACTGGACGGCGGTGGAAGCCGGACTTCGCACCGCCCTCGCCTATCGCGTCGCGAGCGTCTGCGTCGTTCCGCATTACCTTGCCGGCGCCGCAGAAGCGCTTTCGGGCAGCAACGTGCGGGCGACCACGACGATCGGCTTTCCGCACGGGACCCAAACCACGGCGACCAAGCTCCACGAAGCCGAGCTCGCGCTCGCGGACGGCGCGGTCGAGCTCGATGCCGTCGTGAACGTGAACCGCGTGCTCAGTCTCGATTGGAGCTACGTGACGAGCGAGCTCCGTATCCTCGTCGCGCTCTGTCACGAGAAGAACGCGAAGCTCAAGCTCATCTTCGAGAACTGCTACCTCGGCGATTTCCACAAAATCCGGCTGTGCGAGCTCGCCGGCGAGCACGGCGCGGATTGGGTGAAAACGTCGACGGGCTTCGGCAGCGGCGGCGCGACCCTCGCCGATCTTCGCTTGATGCGCGAGCACGCACCGCCCGCGGTGCAGGTGAAGGCGTCCGGGGGAATCCGCACGCTCGACGAGCTCCTCGCCGCGCGCCCGTTCGTCACGCGCGTCGGCCTGAGCAGAACGCCCGAAATTCTCGAGGAGTGCCGGCGGCGCCTCGGTCTCGAAGCGATTCACGCGAGCGCGAGCAACTCGGCGACGATGGCCAGGAAGTAGAGCGCGACCGACCCGAACGCGAGTGACTCCCAAGCCGACGGAAGCCGGTAGTCACCGCGCGCGAGGCGAGCCACGTGCAAGACGGCGAGCGGAGCGACCGCGGCCCAGGCCCACGCGAGCCGTGTGGACATGCCGGCCAGGACCCCGAGTGCGACGAGCGCGAAGGCCGAGACGACGAGCACGGTTGCGAGCCGCGCGGCCCTCGCCGCGCCGAGCAGGACGACGAGGGTTCGCTTGCCCGCGCTGCGGTCGCCCGCGGAGTCCGGAAACTCGATGCTGAGCAGCATGACGATCTGGAGCAGCGCGAGCGGAGCGGCGAGCGCGAGCGGAAACCAATCGAACGAGCCGGATTGCACGAGGAAACCCGCGAGCGGCATGAGCAAGGGCACGACGAGCGCCGTCGTCACCTCGCCGAGACCGCGCGAGTGCAGGCTCAGCGGGGGCGCAGAATACGACCAGGCAAGCGCTTGCATCGAGAGGACGAGAACGACCACCTCGACCGGAAAATGACCCGAAGAGAGCGCTAGGCCCGCAAGCGCCGCCGGCACTCCCAGCGCGACGAGCAATGCCACGCGCAGCGCCAGCGCTCGCGGCAGCTCCCCGTTCACGAGCACGCGGCTGCCGCCCGACCAGCGCGTGGGCGTTCGGTTCGCCTTGTCGGCCTCGTAGTCGAAATAGTCGTTCGCGTAGTGGGTCATGAGCTGGACCGCACTCACCGCGAGCTGACCGAACACGAACGCGTCGAGCTCGAAGGCGTGCCCGCGCCGCACTGCGGCCAGCGTACCGAGCCCGTAGAGCGCGACGCCGCCCAGGAGAAAAATGGGGCGACCAAGCCGCACGACGGCGATGGCTTTGCGCAACGAGAAAAGCGTCGAGACGGGGACGACGTCCCGCGCTTCGCCGGCGCTCATCGCGGTACCCCTCGAGCGGCGAGCCCGACGAGCGCGTCGAGCACTCGGGGGCAGCTCTGCAAGAGCTCGCCCGTGCGTTTGGCGAGACGCGGCCGCCGCGCGAGCCCGAGCAGACACGCCCCGAGCCAGCGGTGCGTGCAGAGCGCCGCCGCGCGGGCTCGCTCGAAGCGTCTCAGCGCCGTGTCGTCTCCCGCGAGCGCGTCGGGCAACAGACGGCCGAGCAGCGTAGCGCTCGCGATCGCGAGGCTCAGACCGCCGGCCGTCACCGGATCCACGCTCTCGGCGGCGTCCCCGAGGAGAACCAAACCGGGCGGTGGCGCTCCACTTCGCCGCACGAGGGGAGCGCGCCCCATGAGCTCGCTCGTTTGGGTCGCGCCCTCGAGCCAGCCGGAGAGCAGCGGTTCCCCGTCGAGCCAGCCCCGAAAGGCCTGGCGGAGCCCGCCACGCACGACATCCTGATGGGCGAGCGCGGCGACGAGCACTTCGTTCTCGGGGAGCGGCGTCACGTAGAGCTCGTACCCGGAACGCAGGAAGATCTGGATATCGCGACCCACCGGGCGGGCGAGGCGGAAGTGAGCGCGAATGCCCACTCGCCGGGCCGGCGCCGTGCGTTCGAGGCCGAGCGCTCGTCGAAGCGTCGACGACGAACCGTCGGCCGCGACCACGGCGCGGGCCCGCCGCACCTCGCCGTCGACGACGACGCCGACGACGCGATCGCGCTCGACGACGGGCGCTTCGATGCGTGCGCCCTCCCTCGCGCGAACGCCGGGCACGGAGGCGGCAGCAGCGAAGAGCGCGGCGTCGAGGCGCAGCCGCTTTTGCCCGAGCCCTTGCGCATCCTCTCGGAATGCTGCGCGCACTCCGCCGTCCGCCACGTGGTAGCGCACTCCCGACAGGGGTTCGCCGCCGACGCGGCCGGCGAGGCCGCTCGCACGGAGCGCTTCGAGACCTCCGGGCAAGAGCCCCTCACCGCAGGGCTTTTCTCGGGGAAATCGGCTCTGTTCGAGGAGCTCGACCTCGAGCCCGCGCCGGCCGAGGAGCCACGCAAGGCAGGCCCCGGCGGGCCCGCCGCCGACGACGATGACGTCGCTCACGCTCGCTCCGCGCGCACGACCGGCGAGTTTCGCCGCCGGAACCGCGGGAAGAATCGCGGCTTCGTTCCCATCACCGCGGCGTAGCGCGGGTCCGTGAAGAGCACCGCCTCCTCGAGGGCGATGCGGCGCCCGAGCACGAAGAGGTGCGCGACGGCGCCGAGCGCGGCCGTGATCCAAGCGCTCTGGACGAGCGGAAGGAACAAGAGCTCGGTGAAGACCGCTACGTAGTTCGGGTGGCGAATGAACCGATACGGACCCGTGTCGACGACGCCGAGCGACGTCGAATCGACGATGCGCACGTTCCAGTGACGGCCGAGGCTCCGAATGGCGGCGAGGCGAAGGGCGTTCGCGGCCAAGACGCCGGTGAAGGCGAGCGCGGCGAGCCCAACGGGTACGCTGCGCCGCGCGACGAGAGCTTCGACCACGCTTCCCGCGAGGACGGAGACGTGCAGGACCACCATGACGGCGAAGCCCGGCTCGGCGATGGACCTCGCGCCCAACCGGTCGAGCTCGCGGCGATGCCGGCGGGAGATGGCGAGCTCCACGAGCCGCGTCGTCGCGACGACGCCGACGAGCACGAAAAACACGCTCAGCATGAGCGCCATTTGAGGAGCGCGAGCTCGACGCTGATCCCTGGACCGAACGCGGCGAGCAGGCCGTAGCCCTCGGGCACGCCGCGGCGGAGCAATTCGCGCAGTACGAACAGGACGGACGCGCTCGACTGGTTGCCGTGGTCGCGCAGGACGTCCCACGACACGCGCGTCTGCGCCCGCTCGAGGCAGAGACCGCGCTCGAGCTCTTCGAGCACCTTGCTGCCTCCCGCGTGAAGGGCGTAAAAACCGAGCTCGCTCGCCGAAACGCCGGCGCTCGCGAGGAATTCGCGGACGACGCCCGGCGTTTCTCGCGCGATGATGCCCGGCACGTCCTTCGACAGCACGACGTGAAGACCGCCGTCGCGCAGCTCGAAGCCCATGTCGCCGAGCGAGTTCGGGAAAATCGCGGTGTGGGTCGCGACGATTTCGAGCCCGTGGCCCGCGCCGTCCTGGACCAGGGCGGCGGCCGCGCCGTCGCCGAAGATCGCGCTCGCGACGAGGTTGCCCGTCGAGGCGTCGTCCGACTGGAACGTCAGGCTCGGCAGCTCCACGGCGAGCACGAGCGCCTTCGCGCCGGGGAACGCCCGCGCGAACTCGTGCGCTCGCGCGAGCGCGCTCGCCCCCCCTGCGCAGCCGACCTCGGTGAGCGGGAGCCGGCGGACATCGCGGCGTAGACCGAGCGGCTCTACGACGAGCGCCGCGAGCGAGGGTAAGAGCATGCCCGTGCACGACGTCGTCACGACGAGATCGATGCGGCGCGGATCGACGCCGGACTCCGAGAGGCAGCGCCTGCTGGCGTCGAGCACGAGCTCGAGCGCGTGGCGGCGGTAGAGCGCCATCGTCCGCGTGAGCGGCAAAGAGTCGCCGATGCCGGTCGGGGCGAGCACGCTGTAGCGCCGGCTCACGCGGGACCGCTCGAACAGCGTTCGCACCGTTCGGCTCCGGGCGCCGTCGAGCCGGCAGGAGCGAGCCACGGCTTCCGCGGCTACGGATTGAGCGATGGCGTGAGGTGGAAGCGCGGTATCGACGTGCGTGATGAACGCCATGGCCCTCGTGTGGGGACGACGCCTCTTGCACGCGGCATGCCGCTCTGCGCGACGGCTCAAACGTCGCGTTTGTTCATCGAGCTCGGCCCGAGCGGCGAGGCAATTGTTCCCGCGCGGTGCGAAACGGCTCGAAGACGTTCAGGCGCCGAGCTTCCGGAGCGGCGCCGTCGTCACGAGGTGGAGCGCATAAGCGAGGAGTCCGGCGGCCGCGGCGACGAGCAGCGTCTGGCCGAAAGGCTGCTCCGTGAGCGAAGCCAGCGCTTGCCGCAGGTCTTTCACCTCACTCGGGTCGAGATTTTGCCCGGCACGAATACCCGCGACGCCGATGATCGCGAACAACGCCCCCCGCGCGAGATATCCGAGCCGCCCGCTCCAGAGGACGTACTTCCGAAACGCGCCCGAGCTCCGCGCGAGGTCGAGGTGCTCGCAGAACTTGTCGCTGATCGCCTCGTACGCGTAGAAAAGGCCGACGCTGACGAACAACGCGCCGAGCACGACGAGGAGGGTCGGCCCGTAGTCTTCGCGCAGGGCGAGCGACGCCCAAACGTGCGCGCTGCGTCCACTGCCGTGCTCGCCGAGCGCGAGCTGCACGGCCGTCAGCGCGAACGCTCCGTTGCCGATCGCGCTCACGAGAGCCGCCGTTCGCTGCGCGACACCTCGGAGCGAGTGGCCCACGCGGTAGGGATCGAACACCGCTTCGACGAGCCGCCAGAGCGCGTAGAAGAACAGACCGGCGCCGATGACGATCAGCGCCGCGTCGCCGAAGGACTGGCGCGCCACGTGTCGCAAGGCCTCTTTCTCACCTGCGACCCGCCCGCCGTCACCGATCCCGACGCGGAACGCGAGCACGCCGAGCAGCCCGTACACGCAGCCCTTCACCGCGTACCCGAGCTTCACGAAGAAACGAAACGGCTCGGAGGCTTGCGGACTCGAGACCACCGCCGGCAAGGACGAAAGCTGCATCGGGCCGGAGAAATGCAGCCCATGTGCCAAGCTCACGGCGTTCGTGACGAGTTACGCGCTCACTCGCCGCCCGCGCTCCCCGGATTCGAGGCAATCGGCCCCGCGCCGGGGCGACTTGGCACTTCAGGGCTAGGGATGGTCGTCGTGCGGGAGCCGCGCGTCTTCACGAGCGAGATCACGATCGACCCGCCCAAGAGGGCCGCGATGATCCCGAGCGACGCCAGGATCGGCACCTTGTACACGTCCATGAGGAGCATCTTCGCGCCGACGAACACCAGCACGAACGACAGGCCGACCTTCAGGTACGCAAACTTCGTGATGATGCCGGCCAGGAGGAAGTAGAGCGACCGCAGGCCCAGAATCGCGAAGATGTTCGACGTGAAGACGATGAACGGGTCCGTCGTGATCGCAAAGATGGCGGGGATGGAATCGACCGCGAAGATGAGGTCGGTGACTTCCACGGCGACGAGCCCGAGCAAGAGCGGGGTCGCGTAGCGCTTGCCGTTCTCGAACACGAAGAACTTCGGACCGCGGAGCTCGTGCGTGACCGGAAAGAGCCGCTGGAACAGCCGAACGACCAGGTTCTTCTCGGGATGGGCCTCGACCTCGCGCTGCACGAGGAGCTTGATGCCCGTGAGCACGAGCACACCGCCGAAGACGTAGATCGCCCAGTGGAAGCGCTGCAGGAACGCTCCGCCCGCGAAAATGAAGGCGGCCCGCATCACGAGAGCGCCGAGCACGCCCCAAAACAGGACCCGGTGTTGATAGATCCCCGGAATCCCGAAGGTCGCGAAGACGACGACGAACACGAAAATGTTGTCGACGGAGAGCGCCTTCTCGATCACGTAGCCCGTGGTGAACTCGAGTGCGCGCTCGGAGCCGAAGCGCACGTAGACGATGGCGTTGAAGACCAGCGCGAGCGCGACCCACACGCCGCTCCAGATACCGGCTTCCCTGATCGTGATCTCGTGCGGTCGCTTGTGAAAAACCCCGAGATCGAGCGCGAGCATCGCGAGCACGAACGCGATGAACCCTCCCCATAGCAGGGGCGAACCGACGGTTTCCATGGGCACCTAGGGCTCCTCGTTTCTCGGCCGCGCGGGATCAGTCGAAAATGTCGCCGAGCGACTCGAAGAAACTCTTCTTTCGTCTCGGATCGCGGCGGTAGTCGTGTTGGCGGTGGTGCTCGTCGTCGTCGCGGTAGCGCACGCCGCGCGGCGGCGTGTCGTCGTCCCGCCTCGGCCCGTACTCGTCGAGCTCGCGGGTCGCGCGCGCGATGAGTTTTTCGAGCTCACCGCGGTCCAGCCACAGGCCCCGGCAGCTCCGGCACACGTCGACGACGACGCCGTCCCGCTCGCGTTCCTCGAGCTCCGCGCCCTGACAGCGTGGGCAACGCATCGTTTCGTTCGCCATGAAAAACCTCGTTCGAACGCCCGTGGCGCCCGACACGTTCTTTACGGCCCCTGCGTCATGTAGACCATAACGAAAGTTCGAATCAATATGTCGAAATGAACGACAGAACGTTCGTGCGCGGCGAGTGGGTCAACTATCACCATCTGCTCTATTTCTGGCTCGTGGCGCGCGAGGGCGGCCTCGTCGCCGCGGGAAAGATGCTGCGGCTCTCGCATCCCACGCTGAGCGCCCAGATCCACGCGCTCGAGGACAACCTCGGCGAGAAGCTCTTCACCAAGGCCGGACGCAAGCTCGCTCTGACGGAGATGGGACGCGTGGTCTTCCGTTACGCCGACGAGATCTTCACGCTCGGGCGCGAGATGGTGGACGCCGTCAAGGATCGTTCGACCGGGCAGCCGCTCCGGCTCGACGTCGGGATCGTCGACGTCGTTCCCAAGGTCGTCGTTCGCCGGCTGCTCGCACCGGCGCTTTCGCTGCCGGAGCCCGTGCGGCTCGTTTGCTACGAAGGGTCGTACGAGAAGCTTCTCGCCGACCTCGCGCTCCATTCCCTCGACGTCGTGATCGCGGACTCGCCGGTACCGACCGGCTCGAGCGTGCGCGCATTCAACCACCTCCTCGGCGAGACGGGCGTGAGCTTCTTTGCCGTGAAGCCCCTGGCCAAATCGCTGAAACGCTCGTTTCCGAGCTCCCTCGACGGCGCCCCCATGCTACTGCCCCTCGAGAACTCGACGCTCCGGCGCGCACTGAACCAGTGGTTTCAGCGAAACGGCGTCGCGCCGCGCGTCGTCGCCGAATTCGAGGACAGCGCGCTGCTCAAGGTGTTCGGCGGCGACGGCATCGGAGTCTTCACGGCGCCCACGGCCGTCGAGCGGGAAGTGTGCCGCCAGTACGACGTTTCGGTTCTCGGTCGGGCTCGCGACGTGAAAGAGCGCTTCTACGCCGTCTCCGTCGAGCGGCGCTTGAAACACCCCGCCGTCGTCGCGATCTCGGACGCCGCGCGGCAAAAGCTCTTCGCGAAGTGAGCGATCCGCTTCGAAATGCCGGGCTCGGTCGGATGCTTTGACCTCCGGCGCCGGCGGCGATTCAATGACGACGATGCGGCTCTTCGTTTTCTGGGTTCTGGCGGGGCTCGTCGGGTGTTCCGAGAACGACGCGGCGACGGAGCCGGACGGCGCGTCCGGCTCCTCGGCTTCGGGGAGCTCCGGCACGAGCGGCGGAGGCACGGCGGGAAGCACGGGAGGCAGCGCGACCGGTGGCTCGGGGACCGGCGGCACGAGCGGCACCGGCACGGGCGGCACCGGGACGAGCGGGGGCAGCGCCGGGAGCGCCGGCTCCGGCGGCAGCGCGGGCGGGTCGGGCGATTGCGGCACGTTCACGACTTTCGACGACGGCGCCACTCCGACGCGCGAGATTTTCCTCGACGCGAGCGCGAGCGGACCTGGCGACGGCTCGGCCGACGCTCCCTACGTCGAGCTCGAGGACGCGCTCGCCGAGCTCACGCCGGGCACGGCGCTCCGTATTCGTCCGGGGACGTACGCGGGCGGCGCCTTCGAGAGCGGCCTCGCCGGCACCGAGGCGGCTCCCATCTGGATCGGCGGCGTCCCGGGCATGGCGCGGCCCGTGCTCTCGGGCGGCGCGAACGCCATCCAGCTGAGCTCCGCGAGTTACCTCGTGCTCCACGACCTCGAGATCACGGGTCAGGAAGCGAACGGCCTCAACATCGACGACGGCGGGACGTACCCGGGCGGCGCGTCCCACCACCTCGTCTTCCGGC
Organism: Polyangiaceae bacterium; assembly: GCA_036374535.1. Lineage (GTDB taxonomy): Bacteria > Myxococcota_A > Polyangia > Polyangiales > Polyangiaceae > PMG-095. The sequence continues at coordinate 1,666 of DASUTR010000618.1, read as the reverse complement.
GACTGTTCGTCCACGACATCGGCAGCGGGGGCAATCAGGATTGCCTGAAGCTCTCCGGCGTCGACGACTTCTTCGTGCTCGAGAGCGAGTTTCACGGCTGCAGCGGCGGCAGCGCGATCGACCACGTGGGCTGTCACCGCGGCGTCATCGCGCAAAACGAGTTCGTCGAGCTCGGCGGCAACGGCGTTCAATCGAAGGGAGGCAGCGACGACATTCTGATCACGCGGAACCGCTTCCTCGACGCCGGTGAGCGCGCCGTCAACATGGGCGGCTCGACCGGATTCGAGTTTTTCCGACCCGCGCTCGTGACGAGCGGCGAAAATTTCGAAGCCCGGAACGTTCGCGTGCTTTCGAACCTCTTCCGCGGCGGGGTTTCGCCCGTGGCGTTCGTGGGCTGCGTCGACTGCGTCGCGGCCAACAACACCATCGTCGATCCCGAACGCTGGATCGCTCGCATCTTGCAGGAGACGACCAGCACGGCGGAGTACACCTTCGCTCCGGCGCGCGGCGGGCGGTTTTCGAACAATGCCGTCTACTTCGCGAGCGCCGGGCTCTCGACCGCGGTCAACGTCGGCGGCAACACCGACGCGCCGAGCTTCGAATTCTCGAACAATCTCTGGTTTGCCCACGACGCGCCCGGCGAGTCCGAGCCGAGCTCCCTCCCCAGCACCGAGACGGGCGGCATTTACGGCGAGGACCCCGCGTTCGCGAGCGTCGCGACGGACGAAGTGTCCATCGACGCGACGAGCCCGCTCGCCGGCGCCGGGCTCGGGCCCGCCGGCGTCGCGGGCGACCTCGACGGCGAATGTTACGCCGACCCGCCGAGCATCGGCGCGCTCGAGGTCCGCCGCTGAACTCCGGCGGTTACTTCGAGACGGGCGACCGGAATTCGAGCACGACGGGGAAGCGGTCGATCGCGGCTTCGATTTTTTCGTCCGCCCGCGGAAGCTCCGGCGGCACGTAGGGATCGTAATAGTTCCGGAAGGTCAGGAGCCCCTGATAGCGATTTCCGCCGCCGCGGAACACGGCATGGAGCGGTTGTTTCTCGCAGCCTTTGCAGCCCACGATGGTCGAGGGCGCGGTGAGCCATCCCTCGAAGCGGACGACGGGACCGTCATCGTACAGGACCCCTTCGAGGTCGAGCAGGTTGCCCGAACCGAAGCGGAGCAACGTGTGACCCCGTGCGTCCTTTTCGACCGAACAGTCGCGAAGTTTGTACATGAGATCGATCTTGCAGGCGTAGCGTCCCGGTCGCACGCTCGAGGGTCGCGGGGCGCCGTCGAGCGCCGGGGGATGGTAGTGACCGTCGCGCATCGACGGCTCGGGGGCGGCAGGGAACGGTCGCGCGGCATCCGGCTCGCGGCGCGCCCAATCGGCGAGAGTCAGAAACGTGCGCGAAGGCGCTCCCGGCGTTGCCGCGTCGGCTCGCGGCGCGCGGAACGTGCGCACCGTTTGGTCACCGGACACCGAGACGAGCCCGTCGCCCCCCGCTTCGAACACGAACGAGTAGACGTTCGCCTGCGCGTCGTGGCGCAGCGTCTGAACGAGCGAAAGCAATAGCTCGCTCCGCCCTTCGCGAAGCCGGGTTTCCCAGCGAAAGATGCGCAGGCGCCCGTCGTAGGAGCTCGCGAGCAAGGCGTCGCCGCTCGGGGAGAATCGCACGTGG
>DASUTR010000617.1:0-4748 GCA_036374535.1 Polyangiaceae bacterium | reverse complement strand
GCCGTGACCGGCGAGCACGAGCGCCCGCGCCGTCTCCATGGGGAGCTCCAGGACGGGGCCCGCAGCGCGCACGAGCTCGTCGAGCAGCGGATGGTGCTCCGGCCACCAGCGCAAGCGGTAGAGCGGCCGCCCGAGCTCGAGGAGCTCGTCGCGCGACACGCGACGCTTGGACGCCAGCGGATGGTCCGGATGCACGACGAGCGGGACGGGCTCCGAAAACAGGAGCAGCGCCGTGAGATCGGCGGCGCCCGCACCACGGAACGGCCACGCCAGGAGCCCGAGCTCGACGAGGCCGTCCCAGAGCAGCGACACGACGTGCTCGTGGTCGCCCGATCGGACCAGAAATTCCACGTCCGGATACTCCGCCGCGAACGAGCGCAGCGCGGGCGTGACGAGGCCGCCCGCGAGTGAGCCGAGCGATCCGAGCGTGATCCGCCCGCGGCGCCCCGACTGTACCAAGCGTGCGCTTTCGATGCCCTGCGCGAGCACGTCGAAGGCACGCCGGGCGTACGGCAAGAACGCTTCTCCGAGCGGAGTGAGCGTTACCTTTCGCCCGCGAGCGAACAGCGCTCCGCCGACGGCCGCTTCGAGGGCGGCGATTCGCGCGCTGACGGCCGGTTGTCCGAGGTCGAGCGTCGCCGCGGCGCGGCTGAAGCCTCCCTCGCTCGCGACGCGCAGAAACGCGAGCAGTTGATCCGAATCCACGCTGGGGGGCAGGCGAGGTATCATCGACAGTATCGATACTATCTATCGAAGCAATCGCGTTGATCAATTGCGGCGTTTCGTTAGGGTGGACGCATGACGACGATTCGCCTGGCCGAGCTCGGGGACGCCGCCGCGTGCGCAGCGATTTACGCGCCCTACGTTCGAGAGACGCCCATCAGCTTCGAAACCGTCCCGCCCGACGCGAGCGAGATGAGCCGCAGGTTCGAAAAGACGAGCGCGCGGCTGCCGTGGCTCGTCGCCGTCGAGGCGGGCAAGGTGGTCGGCTATGCCTACGCCGCGCCGCACAACGAGCGAGCCGCTTACCGCTTCGCCGTGGACAGCAGCGTCTACATAGACGTCGACGCGCGCCTTCGCGGTCACGGGCGGCGGCTCTATCGCGTGCTCTTCGCGTTGCTGGAACGCCAGGGGTTCGTCGCGGTGCACGCCGGCATCACGCTGCCGAATGCCGCGAGCGTCGCGCTCCACGAGGGGTTCGGCTTCGAACCGGTGGGCGTGTATCGCGGCGTCGGATTCAAGCTCGGCGCGTGGCACGACGTCGGATGGTGGCAGCGCCCGCTCGTGCCGCGTACGGCGCGGCCGAGCGAGCCGCGCGCGATCTCGGAGCTTACCGGCGAAGCGGACCTTGCGGGGCTGTTCGAAACGTCTACGCTCGGCGGATGAACGCTCCCGCGCACCAAAATCCCTCCGACGACGAGCTCCGCCGTTTGCTCGTCGAAGCGCGCACCATCGCCATGGTCGGCGCTTCATCGAACCCCTCGCGGCCCTCGCACGGCATCATGAAGCGATTGCTCGACGCTGGCTACCGCGTGATCCCCGTGAATCCCCGCGAGACGGAGGTGCTCGGAACGCCCGCGGTGCCCTCCCTCGAGGCGATCCGCGAACCGGTCGACATCGTCGACGTGTTTCGACGCTCGGAGGATACGCCGCCCATCGCGGACGAGGCGGTCAAGCTCGGAGCGAAGGTCCTGTGGCTTCAGCTCGGCATCTCGAACGACGAGGCGGCGGCGCGCGCCAAAGCCGCGGGCCTCACGGTCGTGATGGACAAGTGCATCGGCGCGACCCACGCGGCCTTGCACGTTCCGCCCAAGACGAGCTCGTAGGAAGCCGAGCGCCGCCCGACCGCTTTTCCGTTCCGAGCGTTCGGCCGGAAGCTGCCGGCGCGGCGAGGCTGTCGCGGGCACGGGGCTTTTCGCCTAGGGTCTCGCGATGAGTGCGCTCCGGCGGGCCGGCTCCGCGACCGTCGTGGCGCTCGCGCTCGCGTCGTGCGCGCGTCCGGATCCGGATCGCTACGGCATCACGTCGATCGACATCGAGGGTAACGAGGCGCTCGACGACGAAGCCATCGAGGCCTGTCTCATCTCGCGGGAGCGCCCGCATTTCGGGCTCAAGCTCGGCCTCTCGACGCCGGCGTGCGGCAAGCCGCCGTTCGACGCGAGCCCGCCGACGCTCCGGCTCTGGCGCTGGCCCTGGACGGAGTGGCCCACGTTCAACCAGGCGGTCTTCGATCACGACGTCGAGCGCGTCAAGCGCTTCTACCGCGCTCGCGGCTACTACGACGCACGCATCGTCGAAGTCACGGTCACGCCGCGCGAGGCGCGCGAGCCCGGCAAGGTCGGCTCGTGCAATCCAGTGAAGGAAACGTGTCCCGCTTCGATTCTGATCCGCGTCGAAGAGGGCGAGCCGACGCGCGTCACCTCGATCGAGGTGCGCGGCCTTGCGGCGCTGGATGCCGCGCTCGCCGTGAGCGCGCGCGCGTCCGTTCCGCTCGGCGTGGGCGCCGCCGTCGACGAGGAGCTCTACGAGCAGGGCAAGGCGGCCATCACCCAGGTGCTGCGCGAAGCGGGGCACGCCGCGGCGGCCGTCGAGGGGCGCGTCGAGGTGAGCACGCGCGAGCGTTCCGCCCGCGTCACTTACGAGGTCGAACCGGGCCCCGTCTACCGCTTCGGAGCGGTGCGCGTCGCGGGGGTGAGCGGTTACTCCGCGCGCATCGTCGAGGAGGCGTCGGATCTGCGCCGGGGGGACCGCTACGATCCGAAGGCGCTCGTCGAGGCTCAGGGCGAGGTGTACGCCATGGGCGCATTTTCCTCCGCGCAGATCCGCGAGACCCGGCGCGACGAGGAGCGCGAGGTCGACCTCGAGATCGAGGTGACGCCCCTCGAGCCGAACGCGCTCCGGCTCAACGTGGGCGTGATGAGCGGCGGCTTGCAGCGAACGAGCACGAGCGAGCTCGAGAGCGTGCCGCAGTGGGACATTCACCTCGTCGCGAGCTACGAGCGGCGACACCTGTTCGGCAGCCTCGCCAAGATGCGCATCGAGGAACGCCCGCGCATCATCTACAACGACGAATTCCCGCGCCCCACGCCGCCGCAGTACGGCAACGTCGTCAAGCTGACGCTGAGCTACCCGGGGCTCCTCGAGCCGCGCACCGAGAGCTTCTTCGAAACGGCGTGGGACTACGGGCCCGAGCCCTTTCTGTCGTTCATTCGCTCGGACATCTACTTCCGTCTCGGATCACGCCGGCGCTTCTTCGGCGGCGCGCTGAGCCTCACGCTCGCCGTGCAGCAAGACTTGTTCGTCGTCGACTCGAGTCCGGGCAACGTTTCGAGCGACGGCGAGCCCCAGCACTCGTACGGCATCAGCTTCCTCGAGGAGGACGTGCGCCTGGATTTTCGAGACAATCCGTTGCGCCCGCAGCAAGGCGCGTACTTCGGCGTGCGCGCCGCGCAGGCGCCGCGCTGGGAGCTGTCGGACTGGACCGCGTTCTTCCTGTCGCCGGAGACGCGTGGCTACGTTCCGCTCTTCTGGGACGTCGTCCTCGCCGCGCGCGTGGGCCTCGGGGCAATTTTCATCGGCAACGCGAGTGAGGAGCTCGATCCGGTCGCGCGGGAGCTCGGGCCGACGACGTACCGCCTCCGTGGCGGCGGAGCGAACAGTAACCGCGGATTTCTCGCAGGAGAGCTCGGCGCAGGACCGACGGGCGGCATTCGTCGCTGGGAAGCGAGCAGCGAGCTCAGAATTCCGTTCGGCGAGTCGTTCGTGCTCGCCGGATTCTTCGACGTCGGAGACGTGAACGACGCGACGTCGTTTCGCTTCGGCCACCTGAACGCGACGGCGGGACACGGCTTTCGGTACTACACGGTGCTCGGTGCGATCCGCCTCGACTTCGGCTACCGTATTCCCGGTTTGCAGCGAGCGGACGGCTCGAACGGCATCGAGTCGGGCGCCGAAGAGCTCTTTCTCATCGGAGTTCCGGGCGCGATTCACCTGACGATCGGAGACGCATATTGAGCCGGCGACGAGCCGTCATCCGCCTGCTCAAGCGCGTCGCGCTCGGTGTCGCCGTGTTGCTGGCCCTGCTCGTCGTCGGCCTCGTCGTGCTGACGCAAACGGCTCCCGGCCGCGCCGCGCTGCTCTCCGTGGTCCTGCCTCGCCTCGACGCTCTGCTGCCGGGACGGGTGGAAGCTCGCGAGCTCTCGCGTCTCGGTTTTTCCGGGGTTCGGTTGCGGGGGCTTCGCGTCCTCGATCCCGGCGAAAAGGAGGTGCTTCGGCTCGACGATGTCGACGTCGAGCTCGCGTTCGGCGAGCTCCTCGACGGGCGCATCGTCGTTCCCGCCGTCCGGCTCACGGGGGGTTCGGTGGATCTCCGGCTGCTCGCCGAGACGCGCCGCGGTCTCGTCGCGGCGTTCGTGGATCCGGACGCGCCGAAGACGCCGCCGAGCGGCGCGCCGCCGCCGTACGTCGCCGTGCGCCGCGTCACGATCCGCGCGCTCGACGTGCGCGCGCCCGCCGCCGGTCCCGTGGGTCAAATCGATCTGAGGGCGCTCGCGCTCGACGCAAGCTTCGAGCTCGACGGAACTCCGGCGGCCTCGCTCGATCGGCTCGACGCGACGCTCGAACGCGCCGGAACGAAGCTCGGCCGTCTCGAGCGCGCGGCCGCCCGGCTTGCGCGCGGGAAAAAGCCGTCGCACGCCGACCTCGCGCTCACGCTCCTCGATCGAACGAAGCTCGAGCTCCGTGCCTCG
>DASUTR010000616.1:0-2554 GCA_036374535.1 Polyangiaceae bacterium | reverse complement strand
TTCAAGACGGCCGGCTCGGGCTCGGCCTCGGGGACCGGTGGCGGCGTCTCGATGGCCGAGCTCGCGGTGGTGGCACGTTCGGCCTCGCCCAGGGCCGACACGTTTGCCAGGGGGACGTACCGCACGGCTTCGGCCGCGGCGCGAATTGCCGCCGGGGGCGCCGGCGCTGCGTAACGGGCGCCGCTCGCGGAGCTCGGCGGTGCGTCGTCCTCGTGACCTCGCCCGGCTTTCGGACCGGCGGACTGCGCGGCGGGCGCGCGCTCGACCTCGGGGGAAGCCCGCGGAAGGGACGCCTCTTCGCCGGTGTTCGAGCCAGGTTCGTTGCGCTCCGCCCGCTCGGCGGCTCGCGCGCCGGTCACCCGCTCGCCGGTGTATCGCGCGGCCACCAACGCCACCGTACCCGTGCAAGCCAGCGCACAGACCACGACCACGCTTCGCTTCTTCGTCATAGCGCGTAACCTTTCATCTCGCCCGGTGGTGGATGGACGACGGTTCTCGGTCGTTCGTCGCGAGGCTCGGCTCCCGGCAGGCTCTTGGGATCGACCGGGCGTTCGTCCTCGAGCTCGCTCGAGCGGCCGCTCTTTTTCAGCGCGGCGAGCACTCCGGACATCTCCGGGTCGTCGTTCAGCCGATCGAGAATCGCGTCGCGACCCCGCACGGGCGAAAAACCCACCAAGAGGTCGATCGCCTCGCCGGCGCGGCCCTCTTCGACGAGCAGCGCGGTGCGACGGAACAGCGTATCGGTCGGCCAGGCGACGTTGCCGTTCATGGCCCGAGCGTAAGCGTCCAGCGCTTCGTCGACGCGTCCGCGCTTCTCGAGCAGCGTGCCCATCGCGTACTGATCGGCCTTGCTGGTGCTGCCGGGCCCTGCGTCCTCGAATGCCGCGAGCGCCTCCTCCTCACGTCCGAGCGCGAGCGCCGCGCGCGCAAAACCCGCGCGATAGGGACGGCTGTTCGGATCGTCCGCTGCGAGACCCGCGATGAGCTCGGCGTACAGGACGAGCGCCTCTTCGTAGCGACCTGAGCGGTTCAGGAGACCGGCCAGCTCGATCTTGCGATGCCGCGCAGCGATGAAATCCAGGGCGGGCGCACCGGGTGCGGGTGCGCTCGCGAGCTCCCGTTCGAGCTCCCCGATGCGCGCCAGGGTGTCTTCGCTCGGTGCCGCGGGCCCGGGCGCTCGAGCGCGGACGTCCGTACGGACGAGCTTCGGTGACGGCAGCCGCACGCGGACGACGGCCTTGCCCGCGCTGCGCTCGGCGCCGCTCCGCACTTCGAGCAGCACGGCGTAGGTACCGACGCGCGCGGGGGGTCGAAACCGCACCGAGGCGCCCTCACCTTCGATCGTTCCGCCGTTCGGTGTGCGCCAAACGTAACGGAGGTCCGCCGCGCCGCCCCGCTCGATCACGGCGGTCACGCGGCTCGCTTCCCCCGCGACGACCTCGCTCGGAGCGACGTGAACGCCGACGACCCGAACCTCGCCCGCGCGAGTGCTCGGCTGCCGCTCGCCGAATCCGAAAGCGAAAGCGAAAAGTCCGAGGGCAACGCCCACCGCGGCGACGAGCGCTGCCCACGGCCAAGAGTCCCGGCGCCCTCGCATGCTGGCTCATCCACCGTTCAAGAGCGCGCTGCACACGATGGCTTGGACCGCGGGCGGCACGCTGCCGGGGATGCCCGGACAGGTTTCAGTCGCGAGATCCCCCTGCTCGGAACGTACCCAGTTCCTGAGGACGCAGGCGTTGTAATCGCTGAGGTAGCAGTGCGGCCAATTGGAGTCGTTGGCCGCGTAGGCCGTCCAGGGGCCGACGGCGAGCGTGTCGTAGTTGCCGTCGTTGTTCGGGTCCGTGTACGAGCCGTTCAACGCGGAGTGCACGTTCATGAACGACGGATTCCACTCGAGATTGAGGTTACCCAGCGTGCCGTCCGTATTCACGTCGGCTTTCGAGAGATACGTCGAACCCGGAAACCAATCGAACTTGTACGAACCGCGACGGGCGTCCGAAAGCGGAAAGACGTAGTCGAACCAATAGAGATTGCCCCAACCGTTGCGGGTATACGTAGGCGAGCTTCGCGCGCCGTCGCCCTGCGCGATCGCGTAGCTCCGGATCCCGGGACCCGGCTGGCCGACGGTGGCGTAGTAGTTGTCGTGCCACGCCGTCGACATCGCCGCGCGATCGTCTTCCGGCCACGTCCCGCACGACGCGTGCGTCCAGCTGTGATACAGCATCGCCGCCGCGTTCTCGGAGAGGATGAGATTGTAGTTGTCCCCGCCCTCCTGCTCGCACGCGACGAGGCTCTGCATGCCGAATACGCTGTCCGTCGTCGAGGTTTCCGAGCCGCCGATGTTCGCGCCCTTGTGCGGCGAATCGAGCGAGAACCAAGCGCGGATCTTGTCGTTGACGTTCGCGTAGTACGGGTTCCAGGCCTCGCCGAGGGCGATCAGATTTCGCGTGACGACGCCGCCCATGCTGATACCCGCCACGCTGACCTTGCTGCCGCTGTACGAGCTCGCACGGTCGACCCACAGCGCGAGCTCGTCGACCAAGCAGCGCGGGCT
>DASUTR010000615.1:0-2801 GCA_036374535.1 Polyangiaceae bacterium | reverse complement strand
GTCTGGCGCGTCGATGGGCGTCGCCCACATGCGTTCCAGCACCTGTTCGAGGCGGGGCTGGTACACGTTTTCGCTGTCGAGGAGCGACGAGGCGACGCCGTCGTAGGGCTTGCGCAAGAGCGCGCCGATGTCAGCACCTTCGCGCCAGATTTCGGTCGACGGCGCGAACTCGCGCGAATTCGCGAGCGCGTAGCCGAGCAAGATGCCGTTGATTCCACCCGCCGACGTGCCGCTCACGATATCGACCGCCACGTCCGAATCGGTGAGCTCCTTCAGGACGCGGTAGACGCCGCGGCCTCGCACGGCTCGAAAGAGCTCGTTCGCGATCCCGTTGATGTACACGGCGAGCGAGACCCCGCCGTACATCACGAGCCCCAGCCGAACTTCGTGCGCGTGCCCGTGCGTTGTCCCGTTCGCCATGCTGTTCCCCGCGGCGTCGTTCGAAGGCCCTACACCCTATCACGCCTCCGCCCGAAAAATGACCACGTGCGCAGCGGCGGCGTCTCGGACCGTCAGCCGGCTCGGACGAATTCAGCGAAGCTCGAGCGAGTGCGCGCCGGCCAGACTCCGCGCGGCAAGCCGACCCGGCGTGCCGCGCGCGCGAAGGATGGTGCGGCCTCCCGCCGGTAGTGTCACGAAGTTGTCCGCGAGCTCGAGCCGTGCGTCGCGATCCCAGACGAACAAGTCCACGATGGGCACGTCGCTTTCGACGGCGAGTCCCCCCGCAACCACCGACGCGACCAAGCGCGGCGTGCACAGCCGTGCGTCCTTGGGCTCGCCCAACAGACGGAACGTCTGCGTTCCCGCGAACGACAGCGCGAGGATCGCTTCGTGTCGCGGAAAGCCGGAAACGTCGATGTCGAGGACCTGTCGCCGCTCGCCCGGTGCGAGCTCGACGTTCGCGGCGAAGCGACCGAGGCTTTTTCCGTCGAGCAGCGAGTGCACTTCGAGCACGGCTTCGCCGCGAAAGGCGTCGCGCGCGTTGTCGAGAGCCACGCCGACGCGCGCACGCCCCTCGGCGACGAGAAGGCTCGCGAGAGCGGGAGCGTAGAGGCGTCGGAGCTCGTAGGCAGCCGCTTTGTAGTTTGCGTCGAAGTCGAGCACGGCCCAGCTCTGCACGGGCCAGCAGTCGTTGAGCTGCCAGATCAGCGAGCCTTTGCAGAGCCCCGATCGGCGAAAATGCTCGATGCCGTGCCGGAGCGCATCGCGCTGGTTCAGCTGGGAGAAGTAGCTCCACTCTTCGAGCGTCTTCGACACGGGGTAGTGGAGCTCGACGTAGCCGATGAACGTCTCGTAGCCCTTGAGCGTCTTGTCGTGCCAGCGCGCGTTCGGGTCGCGCACGGGCAGCGCGAGCGGCGCCGGGTCACCGGGGCTAAAGCGTTTTAGTGAGGCGTGGCTCGGCGCCGAGGCGAAGCCGAACTCCGACGCGAAGCGCCCGGTCGAGTCGTCGTAGTGCTTCCAGTCTCCGCGGCCGTGCCACACGTCCCAGTAGTGTTGGTCGCCGACGCCGCCGCCGTTCGCCCGCGGGCCGCCCCACGGCGAGGTCGGAACGTACGGGCGCGTCGGGTCGAGCGCCGCGAGCACCTCCGGGAGCACGCCTTCGTAGATGCGCTCGCCGTAGTAGCGCGGCGGATGGCGAGAGCGATCCTCCCAGCCCTCCTCGAACATGGTGAGGTTCTCGTTGTTCCCGCACCAAATGGCGAGGCTCGGATGGTGCCTCAGCCGGCGCACGTTCACCTCGGCCTCGCGGCGCGCGAGCGCGAGCGACGCGTCGTCCTCCGGATAGTAGCTGCACGCGTAAGGAAAATCCTGCCATACGAGCAGCCCGAGCTCGTCGCACGCCTCGTAAAACTCGTCCGTCTCGTAAAGACCGCCGCCCCAGACGCGGAGCATGTTCATGTTCATGTCGCGCGCGCGCAGGAGCTGCTCGCGCAGGCGCGCGCGCGTGACGGCCGAAGGAAACGAATGGTCCGGGATCCAGTTCGCGCCGACGCAGTAAATGCGCTTGCCGTTCACCTCGAACTCGAACGACTGCCCGGCGGCGTCGTCCTCGCGCACGAGCCGGATCGTGCGCAGGCCGAGGTGCGTGCGGCGCCGGTCGAGCGCGCTTCCCTCCATTTCGGCGCGCGTCGGTAGCGCGCGCGCACCGAGCACGCTGGTCACCTGGAGGAGCGCCTGCGGTCCGAGCCCGGCGGGCCACCAGAGCTTCGGCTTCTCGAGGATGAGCGTCTCGCCGTCGCGTACGCCCTTCCCCTCGCCCTCCACGAAGTGGACGACCTCTCCCGCGCCGTCGACGCGAGAATAGAAGCTCAACGCGACGCTTCCGTCGGCGCGGTGCTCCTGGCGGGCTTCGACGTCGACGAGGCGTCCTGCGTGCTCGACGAGAGACACGGGCCGAAAGACTCCGGCCGAGGTGAGGCGCGGGCCCCAGTCCCAGCCGAACATGTACTGCGCCTTGCGGACGAAGGCGCGCTCGTCGAACCTCACGGTGTCGTTCGCGAGCCCCTCGCTCGCCAAGTAACGCGCGCGGCGTTCGCGACCGGCACGGGCGGCCGCCGCGAACCGCACCTCGAGCTCGTTCTTGCCGTCGCGGAGGCGCTCGCTCACGTCGAGCTCGAGCGGGACGAACATGTTCTCGTGCTCGGCGACGAGCTCACCGTTCAGCGACACGCTGGCGAGCGTGTCGAGGCCCTCGAAGCGGACGATCCGTTTCGGAAGCTTCGCATCCGGCTTGAACTCGAACGACGTGCGGTAGACGACATCCTCTTCGTCCACCCACTGGCAGCCGAGCTCCGCCATGC
>DASUTR010000614.1:0-9794 GCA_036374535.1 Polyangiaceae bacterium | reverse complement strand
GGTGAGGTCTTTCCACGTACCGGCGACGCCGGGGACGACCGCCTGACCGCCGAGCTTGCCCTCGGTGCCGACTTCGCGCGCGACGCGCGTCACCTCCGACGCGAAGGCGCGGAGCTGGTCGACCATGGTGTTGATCGCTTCCTTGAGCTGGAGGATCTCGCCGCGCACGTCGACCGTGATCTTCTTCGAGAGATCGCCGCTCGCGACGGCGATGGTCACGTCGGCGATGTTGCGCACCTGGGCCGTGAGATTGCCGGCCATCTGGTTCACGGACTCCGTGAGATCCTTCCAGACACCGGAGACGCCCTTCACCTGCGCCTGACCGCCGAGCTTGCCTTCGGTGCCGACTTCACGAGCGACGCGCGTCACTTCGGAAGCGAACACCGACAACTGATCGATCATCGAGTTGACGAGCTTCGCCGAGCGCAAGAATTCGCCCTCGAGCGGCCGGCCGTCGACGTCGAGTCCCATCGCCTGCGTGAGATCGCCCTTCGCCACGGCTCCAACGGCGCGTGTGACTTCGGTCGTCGGCCACACCAGATCGTCGATGAGGGTGTTCAGGGAGGTGATTTCGTCGGCCCAACCCCCGACGGCGCCCGGAACGCGCATGCGCTCCTTCAGCTTGCCCTCCTTTCCGACCACGCGGCAGACGCGCGACGCTTCGGCGGTGCGGCGGGCGCTCACCGCGAGAACGTCGTTGAAAACGTCCGCGATCTTTCCTTCGACGCCGGTGAGGCCGGCTGGCATTCGCGAGCTGAAATCTCCGTCGCGAAAGCGAGCCATGGCTTCGAGGAGGCTGCGAGCGAACGCCTCGCTCGAGCTCCCGTTTGCGGTGTTTCCATTGTTGCTGGAGGCTTCACCGTAGCCGTGCGGCACGGCCGGCGGGGTAAGGTCTCCGGGCGGTTGAGTGGATTGCGCCATGACGACGTACTCCTGCGCGCCGCGATCCGGATAGGCAGCGCCGCGAACGTCGCAGAGTATCATCCGTGCGTCCGTTGTCCGCCCTCGGGACAAGGGGCATTTTGCCCCATCAGCCGTTTGCCGCCCTACCTCAAGGCCTTCCGCGGACCAGCACTGGAGCGGAGCGCCCGTCTCAGCGCAGGTAGCTCGAGATGGCGGCGTACCAAACGCGCGCCATACGCGCGTAGCCGGCCGCGTTCGGATGAACACCGTCCGGAAGCTCCGAAGTCGGAAACCCCGCGAACTGATCGACCATGATGACGTGTTTGCCGCCGTTCGCCCGCGTCTGAACGAGCCCCGGGATTGCGTTGTTGAACGTCGTGACGGCGCTCGCGGCGCCCGGAAACGGGATGATCTTCGCGACGACGACGAGAGCGTTCGGTAGGTCCGTCGTGATCTGATCGAGGAGCGCACCGAGACGGTCGGAGGCGCCGGACGCTCCCTGGAGCATGTCGTTCGTGCCGATGTGAAGCAGCACGATGTGCGGCACGGGAGCGAGCGCGGGACGCGGCACGATGCCGTCGATCTGCGCGATGGTCCAGCCGCTATGACCTTCGTGGGCTCGCGGGAACGGCTGACCGTCGACCATGGTCGGTCCGTTCATCGAGCCGCCGACGAACGTGAGCTCTTCGCCGGCCATGGTCGCGAGGCGGAAGAGCTCGATGCGATATCCGCCGCCCCCGGTGACGCCGAGTCCGTCGGTGATCGAGTCGCCGAGCGGAAGAATCTTGCACGCACCCGTCCCGGGACACGGGTCGAAGGCCGTCGCGCCGCCGGTTCCGCCAGTTCCTGCGCTTCCGGCCGCGCCGGCCGCGCCGGCCTTACCGCCCTGTCCGGCGCGGCCTGCCCCGCCGCCATTGCCGGCCCCATCGCCGCCCATGCCGCCGCTTCCCGCGCCGGCCGACGGAGCGCCGGACGCAGCGTTCCCGCCGGCTCCGCCAGCCCCGTTGCCCGCAATACCGACCGCACCCCCCGTGACGCCCGCTCCGGCCGAGCCTCCCGTGGTCGCACCCGCGCTTCCGCCGCTCGCTGAACCTACCCCGCCCGTCGAGAGACCCGCCGACCCACCCGTCGTCCCAGAGCCGGCGAACCCACCGGAGCCCCCGGTTCCGAAGTCGCCGTCTCCCGGCTCGGGAACGTCGATACACCCGCTCGCGAGGGTTAGCGCGAAGAACGGGACGGCGAGGAATCGATGCACGGCGCCTCTTCTCAGCGAATGGCGGCGAGCCGTCCGCTCTCTCCGCCGAAGTGGAAGAGCCCGGCGTGAGAGCGTTGCGCCATTGGCACTCGTCATGCCCTCGAGTCGCGCCACGGATCGCCAAAGCCAAGGCTTTCGTTCCCGAGGAATTTTTGCGGACGGCGCGAACGACGCCCGCGGACGTTCGTGTCGGCCCGGCAGGAAGGAATCGGGAACGCGCCCTCAGCGCGCCAGAACGCCCTCGTGCTCGAGGAGCCAGCGCTTGCGCGGGAGCCCGCCACCGAAGCCCGTGAGCGAGCCGTCCGCGCCGATGACGCGATGACACGGCACGATCACGCAAAGCGGGTTCTTGCCGTTCGCGGCGCCGACGGCGCGAGCGCCCGGCCAGTTCGGCTTTCCCATGCGGCGAGCGAGCTCGCCGTAGCTCTCCGTGCGACCGAACGGAATCGCGCGGAGCGCTTGCCACACGCTCACCTGGAACGGTGTTCCTTCGAACGCCAGCGGGATGTCGAACGACGTCCGCTCTCCAGCGAAGTACGCCTCGAGCTGAATGCGGACCGGCGAAAGGCACGCGTCGTCGCGCACCCATTCGCTCTGCCGAGCGAGGAACGGCGCGTTCTCGAAATACGAACCCACGAGGGCGTCGTTCGACCAGCGCAACGTGAGCGGGCCGACGGGACTCGGTACGACGCTGTAGTACGAGGGCTTCATGGGAAAGAGGTAGCGCCGGCAGCGGAGTTTACTCGCCATTTTCGGACGCGGGCAGCACCTGGGGCGGCGTCCGAAAATGGCGAGCCCGAGCGCAGGCATGGTGCCAAGATCACGGTGCCCATGGACCCCGCCGCTCTCGACCGCGACCTCTGCTATCGGGCGCTCCGTGCGCGCGACGCGCGTTTCGACGGGCGCCTCTTCGTCGCCGTGAGGACGACGGGGATCTACTGCCGGCCCATCTGCCCGGCTCGCACGCCGAAGCTCGACAACGTCACCTTCTACCCGAGCGCGGCTGCCGCGCAGGCCGCCGGGTATCGACCTTGTTTGCGCTGCCGCCCCGAATCGTCGCCCGAGCTCGCCGCCTGGCGCGGCACCTCGAACACCGTATCGCGCGCGATGCTGCTCATCGCCCAAGGCGCGCTCGACGGCGACGAATCGGACATCGAGACCCTCGCTCAACGCCTCGGGGTCGGCGGGCGACAGCTCCGCCGCCTCTTCCAAAAGCACCTCGGCACGTCGCCCATCGCCGTGGCGCAAACCCGCCGGCTCTTGTTCGCGAAAAAGCTCGTGCACGAGACGTCGATGCTCATGGCCGAGATCGCGCATGCCGCGGGGTTCGGCAGCTTGCGACGCTACAACGACGCCTTTCGGCGCCTGTACGGGCGCGCGCCGTCCGAGCTCCGCCGGCACGGCGGACGCCCGGAATCGGCGGCCGACTGCGCGATCACGCTCTCGCTCGGCTACGTACCTCCGTACGATTGGCCCGCCATGCTGCGCTTTTTCCGAGCGCGCGCCGTCCCCGGCGTCGAAGCGGTGGAGGGTGAACGCTACGTTCGCACCATCGAGCTCGACGCGGCGCACGGCACCTTCGCCGTGTCGCCGTCGCCGTCGAAGGCGCATGCGCTGTCGCTGACGCTACGCTTCCCCGCCGTTTCCGCGCTGCCGGTCGCCGTCTCGCGCGTTCGCTCCATGTTCGACCTCGACGCGGATGTCCGCGTCATTCACGCGGCGCTCGGGCGTGACCCGTTGCTCGCAGGTCCGATTACCGCGCGCCCGGGACTTCGCGTGCCGGGCGCGTGGGACCCGTTCGAGCTCGGCGTTCGCGCCATTCTCGGCCAACAGATCACGGTGAGCGCCGCGCGCGACCTCGCCGGAAAGCTCGTGCTCGCCCACGGCCGCGCGCTCGCGGGGCCGGGAACGGAGGCCGTCACGCGGCTCTTTCCGCGCCCGGCGTCGCTGGCGCGGGCCGAGCTCGCCGCGCTCGGCATGCCGCGCGCGAGAGCCGCGACGATCTCCGCGTTCGCCCGCCTCGCCCTCGACGACCCCGAGCTCTTCGCCCCGTCGCGTCCGCTCGAACGAACGCTCGAAACGTTGCGAAGCGTCCCCGGCATCGGCGAATGGACGGCCCAATACATCGCGCTCCGCGCGCTGCGCGACCCTGACGCGTTCCCCGTCACGGACGTCGGCCTTCTGCGCGCCGCCGCGCAAAACGGCGTGCGCCCGAGCCCTGAAGCGCTCGGCGCGCTCGCGGAAGCCTGGCGCCCGTGGCGGGCGTACGCCGCTCAGCACCTTTGGTGCACCGAGGCGGGCGAGCCGCTCGCGCACGCGCGCTCGAGCGAGCTCCGGAGCGCGCGTGCGGACCGAACGCGTCCCCGCGCCGAGCCGTTGGCAGCGCGGTCCGTCGTTTCGAGCTCGGCGTGAACGGCGGTCCGTGACGCCTCCGACGCCCGGCCCGCCGGGCGGCGCACCCACGCCGCCCGACGAGCTCCCTCCGTCACCTCCGCCTCCCCCGCTTGCTGGCTCCCCAGGCGAGCCCCTCGCGCGCCCCTCTGACGGTCCTTTCGCTCTTGCACCCACTGAAGAGCAAAAGGCGCGAGGACCCCGAACCGAGTCCCACGGCGAACGAGCGCTCCCACGCGACCAGCACCAAGAGAAAAGATGCCCGGACGGGGTCCGGACGTAGCAAGTTTTTTCGGAGCAGCCTCTATTCGGCGTTCGGCTGCTCGCGACGGGCCGGGACGACCACGCGAAAACACGTGCCGGTATCCGCGCTGCTTTCCACGCTGATCGTTCCCGAATGCGCCTCGACGATGCGCCGCGCGACGGCGAGACCGAGCCCGACTCCGCCGGTCGACCGTGTACGACTTCGATCGCCGCGAAAGAACGGCTCGAAGACGCGACCGACGTCCTCGTGAGGGATGCCGGCGCCGCGGTCGCGCACGCGAATCACGAGCGATTCGGGTTCGCTGCCGCGGGAGCCTTCGAGCTCGACCGCTTCCGTGGGCTCCGAAAATTTCACGGCGTTGTCGAGTAGATTGTCGAGCACGCGGCGCAACAACACCGGATCCGCCGTGACCGCCGGCAGGTCCGACTCGACGGTGCCGCCGAGCGTCCGCTCGGGATGGCGCGCGGCGAACCGCGAGCGCGCTGCGTCGATCACCGCCCGACCCTGCAGCGGTTCCAGCCGGAGAGGCGGCAGCGCCTCGCCGCCGGCTCCGCGCGCGATGTCGAGGCGCGCCGTCGTCATGATGTCGTTCAGGAGGCTCTCGAGCTCGGAGAGGTCCTCGTCGATGTCGCCGAAGTAGCCCTCGGCGCGCGACGCGTCCCCGCTGCGAACGAGCTCGAGCGCGAGACGGATCCGCGCGAGCGGCGTCCGGAGCTCGTGCGAGACGTTGGCGAGGAGCTCCTTCTCGGAGCGGCGCAGCGCCGTGATGCGATCCGCCATTTCGTCGAACGCCCGAGCGAGATCGCCGAGCTCGTCGTTGCGAGCGCTCTTCGCGCGCACCGAGAGATCGCCCGCGCCGAACGCCTGGGTGAGCCCGAGCAAGCGCTCGACGGGACCGGTCACCGAGCGCGCGAGCGCGAGCGAGAGGAGGCCGAGGATGCCGAGGATGACGCCGAGCTGAGCGACCGCCACGCCGACCGGCGCTTCCGTCACGGGGTAGCGCATGCGTGCGTACCGAACGACCTTTCCCGACGGGTCGAGCGTGGCGACCTCGCCGACCCCTTCGTCGAACCGTGTCGGCTGCTCGGCGAGACGCGCGACGCCGCTCGGGGGCAGCGGATTCGGCGGTGGATTCGAGTTCGACGCGATGAGGCGCCCGTCGGCTTCGAAGAGGGAGATCGAGATGCGCGAGCGGCGGCTGAGCTCGTCGAGCTCGTCGCGCAGCGCGACCGGGTCGCTCGCGCGGTCGAGCATGTGCCACGCGATCCACGCCGTGCTCGGCCGCGTCGGCACTTCGGAGCCAGGCCGCGGCGCGTACGTCCCGACGAGAAAGCTCGCGCCGCTCGCGAGCGCGAGCATCGCGATTCCGTACAGGAACACGCGGACGAGCAGGCGCGGCCGCCGCGAGGTCACGACTCGTCCCCGGACGTGAGGACGTAGCCCGAGCCGCGAATGGTCTTGAGCAACACGGGGTTCCGCGAATCGTCCCCGAGCTTTTGTCGCAGGCGCGAGATGCGGACGTCGATGGAGCGGTCGAACGCTTCGTCGGCGTTGCCCTTCGCGAGCTCGAGCAACCGTTCGCGGCTGAGCACGCGCCCGGGGTGGTCGGCGAAGACGCGAAGGAGCGCGAACTCGTACGAGGTGAGCGCCAAAGGCTGCCCGTCGAGCGTCGCCGACATGCCCCCGGTGTCGACGACGAGCCGGCCGACGCGGATTTCGCGTGCCGGGGGCCCCGCCTTGCCCTGCGCTCGGCGCGTGACGGCGTGAATGCGCGCGAGGAGCTCGCGCGCCACGAACGGCTTCGTCACGTAATCGTCGGCCCCGAGCTCGAGCCCGAGCACGCGATCGGCGACCTCGACGCGCGCCGTCACGGCGATGATGGGCACGTGCGAGACGCGGCGGATCTCTCGGCAGACTTCGAAGCCATCCATACCGGGCAGCATGAGGTCGAGCACCACCACGTCGACGTCCGGGCCGAGCGCCAGCGCAAGCGCCGATTTTCCGTCGGCGGCGCACGTGACCCGAAGGCCCTGCTGCTCGAGGTATTCCCGGGTCAGGCGGGCGAGCTTCGCGTCGTCTTCGACGAGGAGGACGTGGAGCGGCGGACTCTCCATCGCGCACGAAGCCTACACGAGGCTTCGTGCCCCGGCAGGCCCCGGACACATTCCTACACAAACGCGAAAGAGTGGTGCAAGCTCCGGGGCCTAAGGTTACCGCTCGTGCATCTCGCGAGAATCGTGACGAAACTGAGCCGTCTCGTCGCGGTAGCCGGCGGCGTCGCGGTCCTTTCCTGCGGGCAGCAGAAGGACGGCCGCGGCGACAAGGCGGCACGACCGGTGCCCGTCAGCGTCGCCAAGGTAACCGTCGAAGACGTGCCGTTCGAGATCGCCGCCTTCGGTCTCGTCGAAGCTTCGAGCACGGTGGATGTCGTGCCGCAGGTGACGGGCCTCGTGACGGCCGTGCACTTTCGAGAGGGCGACGTCGTCGAAAAGGGAGCGCTCTTGTTCAGCGTCGACACGCGCCCGTACCGGGCGTCACTCGCCGCCGCGCAGGCCGAGCTCGAGCGGAACCGCGCCCTCGCCGATCAGGCTAAGGTCGAAGCCGCGCGCACCGAAAAGCTCGCGAGCGAGGGCATCGCGAGCGCCCAAGAGCTCGCGCGAGCCGCAGCCCAGGCGGAGTCCACGGCGGCAAACGTGAAGGTCGGGCAGGCGGCGCTCGCGAGCGCTGGGCTCAACGTCGCGTTCACGCGCATCACCTCGCCCATCAGCGGCAGGACCGGAAGCCTGCTCGTTCACGCCGGCAATGTCGTGCGCACGGGCGAAACGGCTCCCATGGTGGTGATTCGCAGCCTCTCGCCCGTACAGGTGCGCTTCGCGGTCCCGGAAGAGTACCTCGCGCGCATTCGCGAACGGATGAAGAGCGGTGTACTCGGCGTGAAGGTGAGACCGAAGGGTCAGGCGGAGCCCGTCGTCGAGGGGCCGGTGACGTTTCTCGAAAATAGCGTCGACACGGCGACGGGCACGCTGTCGCTCAAGGCGACCTTCGCGAACGAAAACCAAGAGCTCTGGCCCGGGGAAGCCGTCGACGTGACCCTCCTGCTCGACGTCGACAAGAAGGCAGTCGTCGCGCCCGAAGCGGCCGTGCAAGAGGGACAGCAAGGCAAGTACGCGTTCGTCGTCGAGGGCGGTAAGGCCAGGCTCCGGCGCGTCGAGGTGCAGCGGACGACCCCGACGCGCGCGCTCGTACGCTCGGGGCTGCGTCCCGGCGAGGACGTCGTCACCGAGGGCCAGATCCGGCTGCGTGACGGCATCGCCGTCGCGGTCAAGCCGCACGGCAACAAGAAGGGCGGTGACGGCGGACCGGAGGCGAATCTCTGATGAACGTCTCGCGCCCGTTCGTCAGCCGGCCCATCGCGACGAGCCTCGTGATGATCGCGATTCTGGCGTTCGGGATCATGGCGTACCTCCGCCTTCCCGTCGCCGCGCTGCCCGACGTCGACTTCCCGACGATCGAAGTGAGCGCTTCGCTCCCCGGCGCGAGCGCGGAGACCATGGCGTCCTCGGTCGCCACGCCGCTCGAGCGCGAGTTCTCGACCATCGACGGGCTCGACGAGATGAGCTCGCAGAGCTCGCTCGGCTCGACGAGCATCACGCTCCAATTCGATCTGAAGCGTGACCTCGACTCGGCCGCGCAAGACGTCCAGTCGTCGATCGCGCGGGCAGCGCGCCGGCTACCGGACGGCATGCCGCAGGCGCCGAGCTATCGCAAGGTGAATCCCGCCGACCAGTCGATCCTATTGCTCGCGCTGAGCTCGAAGACGCTGCCGCTCTACGCCGTGGACGAGTTCGCCGAGACGCGCCTCGCCCAGACGATCTCGCAGGTGCGCGGCGTCGCCCAGGTCAACGTCTTCGGTTCGCAGAAGTACGCGGTTCGCGTGCAAGCCGATCCGCAGAAGCTCGCCGGCCTCAAGGTGGGCCTCGACGAAATCGCGAGCGCCATTCGGAGCGCGAACGTCAACCTCCCGACGGGCACGCTCTACGGGCCCCGCAAGGCGTTCGCCATCGAAGCCGACGGCCAGCTCGAGGACGCTTCGGCGTACTCGAAGCTCATCGTCGCGTTCAGGAACGGCGCGCCCGTACGCCTCGAGAACGTGGGACGCGCTCTCGACAGCGTCGAGAACGACAAGACCACGGCCTGGTTCGCGACCAAAAAGGGCGCGGAGCGCGCCGTCATTCTCGGCATTCAGAAGCAGCCCGGCGCGAACACCGTGGAGGTGACGGAGGCCATTCATCGCCTGTTGCCCCGGTTCCGCGAGGAGATCCCCGGCTCGATCGCGCTCGACGTGCTCTACGACCGCTCGCTCACCATTCGAGAATCGGTTCACGACGTCGAGCTCACGCTCGTCTTCACGTTCGCGCTCGTCGTGATGGTCATCTTCCTCTTCCTGCGACGCGCGGTCGCGACGATCATCCCGAGCCTCTCGATGCCCCTCGCCGTGCTCGCGACGTTCGCGGTGATGCACCTTCTCGGCTACTCGCTCAACAACCTGTCGCTCATGGCGCTCACGCTGAGCATCGGGTTCGTCGTCGACGACGCCATCGTCGTGCTCGAGAACGTCGTGCGCCACGTCGAGATGGGGAAATCACCGCTGAAGGCCGCCTACGACGCGAGCGCGGAGATCGGGTTCACCATCGTCTCGATGACGCTCTCGCTCGTCGCGGTGTTCGTGCCCTTTCTCTTCATGGGCGGCATTCTCGGCCGCTTGTTCGAGGAGTTCGCGGTCACGATCGCCGTGGCGATTCTCGTTTCGGGCTTCGTCTCGCTCACGCTGACGCCCATGATGGCGTCGCGCCTGTTGAAAGCCGGCGCTCAGCAACACTCGGGCTGGTTCTATCGCGTGACCGAACGGGCCTTCGAAAGGTCGCTCGCCTTCTACGATCGCACGCTGCGCGCGGTCTTGCGCCGGCGCCGCGCCACGA
The DNA here is from genome assembly GCA_036374535.1 of Polyangiaceae bacterium. Lineage (GTDB taxonomy): Bacteria > Myxococcota_A > Polyangia > Polyangiales > Polyangiaceae > PMG-095. The sequence goes on along the minus strand of DASUTR010000614.1, from coordinate 1 downwards.
T
>DASUTR010000613.1:0-2408 GCA_036374535.1 Polyangiaceae bacterium | reverse complement strand
GCTCGTCATCAACACGACGCAGGGCACGAAAGCGATCGCCGACAGCTACTCGATCCGCAGAAATGCGCTGCTCGCGAACATCCCCTACTTCACGACGCTTTCAGCCGGCCTCGCCGCCGTCGATGCGCTCGAAGTGCGCGGGCTCTTGACGAGCGCGCAAGTACGAAGCCTGCAGGAGTGGCACGCCCGCTCCGGCGAAAGCTGACGTTCTCGTCGCGCTACCGCGCTCGGACCGAACCCCCGAGCAAGAGCGGCAGCGCCGTCGTCGCTACCGGCTTGCTTTGACGATGACGTAACGGACGGGGTCGGTGATCGAAGCGTTGTCGATGGACAACGTGGAGCCGAGCGCGAGGGGGACGGCGGTGCCGGGTACGGCGGGGTGGGGGCGGCCGTCGACGTAGGCGACGGCTTCGCCCGAAACGAAGACGACGACCTCGTGATCGGACTCCTGGCGATGCTCTCCGACGCGCCCGCCGGCTTCGAGCTCGCACAGGAGAACGGCGGTGAAGGGCGGCGTTCGGGCGCCGAGGTCCCAGACGCGCACCGCTCCGGCTCCTCCAAAAAGCGCGTGGCGAACGCTGGCGCGGGTGGGATCGAGTGGGGAAGGCGGTTCGGACATGAGGGCGCTTCCAGGCGATTCGCGGGGGGTGCCGGCCGCGGTCGCTCGCCGATGGTACTCTCTCTCTCCCGTGCGCGTGGAGTGCCGATGAAAAAGCGCTATTCCCTCGAGCCGCTCGTGACGCTCCGGCGCGAACGTGCCGAGCGCCGCAGCCGTGAGCTCGGCGAAGTCGAAGCGCGGGCTCTCGCGGAGAAAGCCGCGCTCGAAGCGGCGCGCGCGCACAGAAAAGCGGTCGAGGAGCGGGCGCGGTCGGCCGCCGAACGCGAACGAGCGCGGCTCGAGGCGGGTCTTTCGCGCGCCCACGATCTCACGAGCGCCGAGCGGCATCGAGTGCTCGAGGCGCAGCGGGTCCAGGCGCTCGGTGCGGCCGAACGCCGAGCGCAGACGCAGAGCGACGCCGCCGAGCGCCGGGTCTCGGACGCGCGGGCGGCGCTCGGTGGCGCGCGGGCCGAAGCGCGCGTGGTCGAGCGGCAACGCGAGCGCTTTCGGAAGGCCGGTGAGCTCGACGCGCTCGCAGTCGAAGACGAGGCGGCACAGGACTTTCACACGGTGCTGTCGCGGAGACGAAGAGGTTGAGCCGGGTGAAGAGCATCGCGATCGTTTCCGTGCTCGGCGGGACGCTGCTCGGCTCGTACTGTTCGACGCGGCGCGAGCCGGAGTCGCGCGCCGCGAACGTCCCTTCGGTGCCCGCGTCGTCGTCCCCGCAGCCCAAGAGCGCGCCGCTCGACGCAAGCTCACCGACCGAGGTCGCCGAGGAGCGCTACGCGCCGCTCCTCTTGCAACCGGGGTTCGAGGCGGTCGTGCAGGCGCTCGACGACCGCGACGACGGGCGGGCGGCAACGCTCGTTGCGGAACGGCTCGCCGCGGCGCCGCCGCCGCCCGCGGACGCGACGAGCTTCGCGTACCTGTCGGCGCGCCTGTTCGAGCGCGCGGGGCGCATGGATCAGGCGCTCGCCGCCTACGAGCGCGCCGTGAAGCCGAGCTACGTGCTCTCGGACTATGCGCGCGCGGGCCGAGCGCGCTCGCTCATCGCTCTCGGGCGTGCCGCGGAAGCTCTCGCCGAGGTTCACCGAATCGCCGACGATCCCGTGCTGGCGCCCACGCGCCGCACGTTGCTCGGGGAAGCGGCGTATCGGTCGGGTAATCGGGACGCCGCGCTCGTTGCGTGGCGAACGACGATTTCCGACGCCCTCGCTCCGGTCGAGCGCTGGACGGCGAGTCTCAAGCTCGCCGCGGCGCTGCTCGAGCCGCCGGACCCGGACGCCGGGACCGCGGCCGTCGCGAAGGAAGCCGCGCTCGAAGCGCTGAACCTCGCGCAGCGCGTCGCCGCCGAGGCCGCGGCGACCGACGACGTTGCTCGGCGTGCGGGCGAGCTCGTGGAGCGCGCGCTCGCGGCGCTTCCGGAGGCGGAACGAACGCGCCATGCGTTGCCGAGCGTCGCGGACGAGATCGTACGGGTGAAGTCGCTCGTCGACGGTCGCCGCTTCGAGCAAGCGCTCGGCGTCGTGGCGGCCGTGCGGCCGCGCCTGACGCCTTCCCTCCAGGCGACCGAGCTCGGTTGCGAGCTCGAGCTCTCGCGAGCGAAAGCGGAGGCGGGCGAGCGAGCTTGGGCGCAGGCGCGCAGCGCCGCCGCGGAAGCGGCGAAGCGCTGCAAGAGCGACGCCGACCGTCACGCTCGCGCGCTGTTTCTCGGCGCCAAGTACGCAATGAGCGAGAAGAATTATCTCGCCGCAGCCGGCCTCTACGAAAAGCTCGAACAGGAGCATCCGAAGAACTCGCTCGCCGACGA
>DASUTR010000612.1:0-6150 GCA_036374535.1 Polyangiaceae bacterium | reverse complement strand
GAATGGAGCAGAAGCGTAAGGAGGACGGCGAAGCGCACGACGGGGGAGAGTCTCCCTCATCGGCCGGCCAGGCTCAATACGGGGCGATGAGGTCCGAAGACGGCGGTTTCGTCGAGCTCGCGGGCGCGGGCTTGTTCCGTTGCGGAACGGGGCGCCGGGCGCCCTGCGGGGGCGCTGAAACGTCGGGCGAAACCTCCGGGGCGTTCGACGACCCGTCCGCCCGCGCCGGGGGCGGCTCGGGGACGTCGACGCGAGTGGGCGAGGGCGCCGGCAACTCGGGCACCAATTCCGGGGCAGCGGTGGCCGGAAGGGGCACGGGTGGTTCGGGCGGCGGCTCGCGCTTGGCGACGATGTTGTACAAGACGCCGAGCATGACGAGCGCTGCGGCGGCGAGCACGGCGACGCGCGGGAACTTCGCCCAGCGAGCAACGCCGCTTGCCGTCGTCGTTTGCGGCGGAGGCTCGGGGGTCGCCGAATCCGTGGGCCGTGGGGCGCGGACCGTCATGGCGACGCCCGAAGCGGGCGAAAATGCGCCGTCCGGGATCGAGCCGAGGGAAGGTCGGCTCGCGCGGCCGGCGGGATCGCTCCTGCGATTGAGCCACTTTGCGTCGAGTGAAGCGCCGACGACGTCCTCGACGACGCCGCGGTGCTTGAGCCACGCGGCCAGCGCGACGCCGAGCTCCTGCATCGAGCGCCAGCGCTCGTCGCGATTCTTCGACAAGCCGACGGCGACGATGTGCGAGAGCTCGGCGTCGCCCGCGGCGAGCGCGAGCAGACTCGGCGGCGTGTCCTCGACGATGGAGCGCAGGAGGGCGTTGTAGTTCTGCGCGTCGAACGGCAAGCGACCCGTCACCGCTTCGTACAGCACGACCGAAAACGCCCAGACATCGGTGCGATAGTCGATGACGTCGTCGCCGCGCGCTTGCTCCGGCGACATGTAGTCGGGGCTGCCGACGACGACACCGTGCTGCGTGAGCTGGCTCGTTCCCGTCGCCTGCTCGAGCTTGGCGATGCCGAAATCGACGAGCTTCGGCTGCACCACGTCGCCTTCGATCGCCACGAAAATGTTGTCGGGCTTGATGTCGCGATGAACGATGCCCTTCGCGTGCGCCGCGCGCAGCGCGTCCGCGATCGGCAGCATGATTTGCACGACCTCGATGCCGCTGAGCCTGCCCGCTCGTTCGAGCTTAGCGGCGAGACTCTCCCCCTCGAGGAGCTCCATCACGATGAACGGCTCGCCGCGCTCGGTTTGGCCGATGTCGAAGACCCGGACGATCGCGGGATGCCCGAGCCGCGCGGCGGCCCGCGCTTCCTGGTGAAGCCGGACGCTGAGCGCTTCGCGATCCGTCTCGCCGCGGATGAGCTTGATGGCGACACGCGAGTCGAGCGCGACGTTGTGCGCCGCCCAGACGGTGCCCATTCCACCCTCACCCAAAAGCTTTTCGAGACGGTACTTCGCGGCGATGCTGTCGCCCGGTATGTAGGGCGTTGTGCTCTCGTTCGCCTTGGGCACGCTGGGGGTTTTCAGGAACATCTGGTGAGTGGTGAGAAACCCGCCCCGTTGGCTTCCTGTCGGTGCCGCGCGCGAGCGAGCCTAGCACTTCGATGCCGATTCTTCAGCCGGAACGCAATTTCCGGAGGCGCTGGCGTACACTTCCTCACCTTCCAAGAACCGTTTCTTAATGCAATTGTGAATTGGTCGTTGTGGGGCGGAACACGCGGGGAATGCCTTCGATACCCCGGCCCGAGGTCGCGACTGTTTCAGATGACCGACACACAATCGGCAATTGCGGGAAGAACGCTCGGGCGCTACCAGCTGCTCGCCACCGTCGCGCGTGGCGGAATGGGGCAGGTCTGGCTCGGGCGCCTCCAGGGCGCACGCGGATTCCACAAGCTCGTCGCCGTGAAGACGCTGTTGCCCGCTGCCGACCAGACGGGTCGCTTCGAGCGCATGCTGCTCGAAGAGGCGCGCATCGCCTCGCTGATCCACCACGCGAACGTCGTGCACACGCTCGAGCTCGGCGAGGACGACGGCACGCTCTACCTCGTCATGGAGTGGGTCGACGGCGAGCCGCTCACTCACGTGCTCACGAAAGCGAAGGAGCGCGGTGGATTGCCGCGCGACATCGCGTCGAACCTCATCGATCAAACGCTGCGCGGTCTCCATGCCGCTCACGAGCTCTGCGATCCCTCGGGCGCGTCGCTCGGCGTCGTGCATCGCGACGTCTCGCCGCACAACGTGCTCGTCACCTACACCGGAACCGCGAAGCTCCTCGACTTCGGCATCGCCAAGGCGACCAAGCAAAAGTCGACCGCCACCGTCACGGGAGAGGTCAAGGGCAAATTCGCGTACATGGCTCCCGAGCAGGTGCTCGGGACCACGATCGATCGTCGCACCGATCTCTTCGCGATCGGCATCATGCTCTACACGCTGACGGTGGGCCGGCACCCGTTCAAGCACCACAACGACGCCGGCGTTTTGAACGCCATCACGAACGACGTTCCGGCGCCGCGCCCGTCGACCTTCGTCGCCGACTACCCACCCGCGCTCGAGGCCGTCGTCATGAAGGCGCTCGAGAAGGACATCGAACGTCGCTTCGCGACCGCCGAAGAGATGCGCCTCGCGCTCGAGCTCGCGGTACCCGCCGCCGCGGCGTCGGGCGACGCCGCCGTCGGCAAGTTCATCGGCGAGCTCCTCGGCGAGAGCGCGACGGCTCGACGCGAAGCCGTGCGCCGCACGCTGCTCCGCGCCGACACGCAGTCCCCAGGGGGAACGCCGTTTCCGAGCGGCGCGCAGAGCGTCGGCTCGCTCGGCGCCGTCGCGGTCGATCGGCGCGGAACGGGGTCGGGCGTTTCGCTCGCGGGTTCCGGCGTCGTTTCGAGTCCCATCGTGACCGGCCGTGCAGGCGTGCGCCTCGATTCGAAGCTTCCCATCGCGCGGTCGCGCAAGCGCTATCAGGCCGCGCTCGCGGCGGCGGTGGCCGTAGCCGGCGTCGCCCTTTTCGTCGCGGCGAAGGCGGTCATGGTGCCGCCCGGGGCGACGGGCTCCACGCCGGCCGCGGCGAGTCCCGTCGTCGCCACGGCGGAGCCGATCGAAGCTCCACGTCCCACACCCGTTTCGCCCGTCACGCCCGATGCGGGGATGACGAGCCAATCGGAACCAGCGCCCGCGCCCGCGGTGACCTCCGCGAAGCCGCTTTCGGCACCGGCCCCGCGCGCGGCCGCAAAACCAAAACGCGACACGAAGTCGCCGGGAGCGGTGGATCTCATCGCCCCCGACTACGCTCGCTGAGCGTGCTCGGTCGTTCGCGCTAGCCCGCGGCGCGCTCGCGCCGGACGGGAATGCGAAGCTGACCGCCGCCCTGGGACGCCAAGACGGCGACGGCCTTGTCGAAGAACGCGCGCAGGAACGGGACTTCCCGCGGGGGGTCGGTGATGAGGCCGCAGCGCTCGATCGCGCCGATGGTCGCGAGCACTTCGCGCACGGCGCCTTCCCCGTCGCGAGCGAGGACGCTGAGCGCGCTGTCCTTCATGAGTCCCGCGAGATCGCCGCGACGTTCGGGCGTGAAGTAGCGATCCGTCGCGGCGCCCACTTCCTCGCCCAGCCGTTCCTGAACGACCTTGGCGTCCGCTTCCTTTCCGGGTTCGAGGGTCTCGCCCACCTTTGCGAGCATTTCGTCGACCGCTTCCCGCGTCGGCAACCAGCCTGCGAACTCGGGCAGGTTGTGGAGCGCGGCGCTCTTTTTCGCGAGTTCCTGGTCGCCGTCGCCGGAGGCGGGGGCCGCGGCGTCGAGCGGGTGGGGAACCGACTCGGCAGGGACCGGGACGAGCAGCGGCTCGGCGCTCGCGAGACCGAGCGGTTCCGGGATCTTTTTCTCTTTCTGCAGGGTGCGGGCGTCGGCGATGCGCTTGCGAGCCCAAGCGACCGGGACGCTCACGGGGCGGTAGGCGCCGCCGGGCACCGACTGCGCCAGGGTTTCCTTGAGCTGTGACTGGCTGAGCTCGGCGTTCGAGACGCGATAGATGCCCACCGTCGGGTTCAAAAAGGCGAAGACGACGCGCGCGCGGCTCGTGGTGGTGCGCGATGCGACGGCGACGACGGCGGTGCCCTGCGTGTCGGGCGCGACCAGCCAAGCCTCTTCGATGACTTGTTCTTTCGCGCCACCGAAGCTCGCGACCCGCGTCCGATCCGGGATGGCGACGCCCCGCGCTTTGAGCACGTTCAAGCCACGGCGCGCGGCCTTCCGCGCCTTGCCCGAGCCGCGCTCGGCGACCTCGTTCACGGCGCCGGCGTTTCCGGCCTTCACCCACGCTTCGACGAGCGCCTCGGCGCGTTCGCCGGCTTTGGTGGCGGCAGCGAGAGCGGCGTCGGGCGCGACGCCGAGCAGGCTCGCGTCGAAGCCTCGGGGGGACGTGTCTTCGGTAAGATTCTTCGTTTCTGTCATGGCACTACTTCTGGAACGGGTGTGCGTGAGCGAGCTCACGTGACGAGGGCAATCGCTTCGATCTCGACGCGGGCACCTCGCGGGAGCGCGCTCACCTGAACGGTCGAGCGCGCGGGCGGCGCTTCCGCGAAGTACGTCGCGTACACGCCGTTCATGAGCTCGAACTCGGCGAGATCGACGAGGAACACGGTGCACTTCAGCACGTCGTCGTAGCCGGCGCCCGCGGCTTTCAGGACGGCGCCGAGGTTCTCGAGCACGCGTCGCGTCTGCTCGGCGATGCCGCCGGGGACGAGCGCGCCCGTGGCCGGATCGATGGGGATCTGCCCCGAGCAGAACAAGAACTTCCCGGCCTTGACGGCTTGCGAGTAGCTCGCAACCGGCGCGGGCGCCGATTCGGCGCGAATCAGTTTCTTCTTTGCCATCGGCGTCGTGCGGCGGGAAAGGAGACCCGCGGGGCCGAGCATGCTGTCACATCGGACGCCGGCCGTCGATGGCTCGGCCGAGTGTCACCTGATCGGCGAACTCGAGGTCGCCTCCGTGCGGAACCCCACTCGCGATCCGCGTCAACCGCAGGTTTTTCCCGCCGAGCTCCTGCGCGAGCAGGAGCGCCGTCGCCTCGCCGTCGACGGAAGGAGGCGTCGCCAGGATGACCTCTTCCACGCCGTCTTCGCGAATACGCTGCATGAGCTCGCGCAGCGGAAGCTCCTCGGGGCCGATGCCGTCGAGCGGCGAGAGCAGCCGGCCGAGCACGAAGTAACGCCCGCGCACCGCCGAGCTCTTCTCGATGGCGAGCAGATCCTGAATGCGCGCGACGATGCAGAGCACGCTCGGATCGCGGCGGCTGTCACGGCATACGGTGCAGAGCGCGCGTCCGGTCTCGTCGACCTCAGCGACGTTGCGACAGCGTTCGCAGGGCCGCACCGTCGTGCCGAGCTCGACGAGCCCCTGGCCGAGCTCGGCCGCCGTTTCGGCGCCGCCACCCACGAGAAAGAGCGCGAAACGCTGCGCCGTCTTCTCGCCGACTCCCGGCAAGCGAGCGAACAGCTCGATCACGCGATTCAAACGCGACGGCAGCATCGTTCAGCGCTCCCCGAGCTTCAGATCCTTGATGCGTGCGCCGAGCACTTCGACCGCTTCGACGACGCGCGGGTGGCTCTTCGCCTTGGCGATCGCGGCGCGGCGCTGGCGTTCGCCTTCCTCCGTGCTGAGCTCGGCGAGAGTGCGCCGCGTCTTCATCTGCGCGTCATCCTTGATGACCCGCACCTTCGTCGGCGTATCGAGAATCTGGGAAGCGGCGCGCGCGACGAGCTCGAGATTGCGCTCCGTCTCGATGGCGGACACGTCGTCCTCGCGGAACGCGAGCGTGAGCGCGCCGGGTGCGACCTCGAGCGGAGCGGCGCGCGCGAGAAATGCCGCGAGATCGGGTCGATCGATGCCGACGTGATCGACGAGCTTACGCCACGTTTCGAGGGCGTCGACCGGCGCGGGCGGCGCTGCGCTCGCCGCGCTCGGCGCCGGCTTCGAAGGCTCGGCGCGGAGCGGCGCGGGCGGCGGTTCGACGCGCGGCGCAGGGAGGACGCTCGCGACCGCTCGTGGAGGCTCATGGGGCTCGTCGTTCTGCGCGCGCTCGGCCGACGAGGCGCCCTGTGGCTCACGGGGTCTCGCGGGAGCCGTCTTCGGGGGCGGCGGGTCGTGCTGCGGGCGG
>DASUTR010000611.1:0-7639 GCA_036374535.1 Polyangiaceae bacterium | reverse complement strand
GATGAAGCAAAGGCAGTGCCAGCTTCGACCCGAGGAATACGGGTTACCGGCTGCGCGATGACGGTTCTCGTGCCGCGCTTGCGACTTTGCGCAAAAGAAGCGCCGTGGGCTCGTCGCGCCGAAACTTCTGCGCGCTCCATGACGCTGGCGTTGGCCGGGAGCTCCCTGCCGCTGCGCGGGGGAGCCGGCCCGGTCCTTGCTTTGACGCCGTGAACGTATGACTCGATTGCCTACCCAGGCCGCGCAACTCCTGGTGGTGGGCGCGGGCCCTGTGGGTCTGTTCGGCGCTCTCTGTGCTGCTCGACGCGGACTCGAGGTCCTGGTGCTCGACCAAAGCTTTCAGGGCTTCGGCCGCGGCTATGCGACGATCCTCCATCCCCGCTCGCTCCGCTTGTTTGCCGAACTCGGCTTGGCCGACGAGCTTTTCAGTGCCGGGCGCCGAATCGACCGCGTTCAGGTCTACGTCGATCGCACTCGAGTGGAGACTCTGACCCTTTCCTCGCCGGCGCTCGCGATTGCGCAGAGCACGCTCGAGGAAGTCCTCTTGACGGCGCTCCGCGCGGAAGGAATCAAGCCTCAGGCGCCACAACAGGCGACGACCATCGCACAGGACGACGACGGAGTGACCGTCCGTGTCATGCGTCGAGAGCTCGTGAGGCGCGGCTCGCCCGTGGTTTACAGCGAATGGGAGCCCATCGAATCGTCGCTCGTGCGAGCGAAGTTCGTGCTGGGCGCCGACGGCTACGATTCACGCGTTCGCGCCGCTCTCGGCATCCAGTGTGTGACCGTCGGCGGCACCGAGAGTTTCGCGATCTTCGAATTTCCGACGACCTCCCCAGCCGAAGACGTCGAGCTCTGTTTCGAGGGCGGCCTCGGAAGCGCGATGATCCCTCTGACGAACGGCCGTGCGCGCTGGTCTTTCCAGGTTGCCGGCGAGCTCGACAGGCTTCCCGACCTCTTGCGCCTGCAAAGGCTTCTGTCCGAGCGTGCCCCCTGGTACCAGGATGGAACGAACGAAATCGACTGGGGAAACGTCATTCACTTCGAGCGGCGGCTCGCTCGCACGTTCGGCGAGGGACGGGTGTGGCTCGCCGGAGATGCAGCTCACGTCACGAGCCCGTTCGGGGGACAAAGTCTAAATGGGGGTTTGTTCGAGGCGTGCGATCTCGCAGAGCGCATGGCAGCCTGCATTTCGGGTGAGAGAAAGCTCGATACGCTCGAACACTACGGGCTCGAGCGTCGGCGGGAGTGGCACAAGCTTCTCGGCGTGAACGTGAGCTTCGACCTCTTGCCGCACGCGCCGGCGTGGCTAGCGCCCCACGCTCGCCGCATCGTGCCGGCGCTGCCGGCATCGGGGCGAGATCTCGAGCAGTCGCTCGAGCGTGTCGGACTCAAGGTGCACTGAGCTCGCTCCGGTCTCAAGCTTTCCCCAAGACGCGAAGCACCTCCGGCAGGGCATCCGGAGTCACCGAGATCGAGTCGATGGCCCGATCGGCGAGAAATTTCGCGAATTCGGGGTGGTCGCTCGGTGCCTGCCCGCACAGGCCGACCTTGCGGCCCTTCTTGTGCGCGCGTTCGATGACGGTTGCGATCGAGCGCATCACGCCCGGATCTTCTTCGCTGAAAAGCGGCGCGAGGATCTCGGAGTCGCGGTCGACTCCGAGCGTGAGCTGAGTGAGATCGTTCGAGCCGATCGAGAAGCCGTCGAAGAGTTCGGCGAACTCCTCCGCGAGGATGACGTTGTTCGGGATTTCGCACATCACGTAGACCTCGAGCCCGTGCTCGCCGCGTCGGAGGCCGTTCCTTTCGAGCTCTGAAAGTACCTTGCGCCCCTCGTCGAGTGTCCGGCAAAAAGGAATCATGACCTTCACGTTGTCGAGCCCCATGCGCTCGCGCACGCGACGAATGGCCTGGCACTCGAGAGCGAAGCCCTCGCGATAGCGTTCGTCGTAGTATCGCGACGCGCCACGGAAGCCGATCATCGGGTTGTCTTCGGTCGGCTCGAAGAGGCTCCCGCCGACGAGGCCCGCGTACTCGTTCGTCTTGAAGTCGGAGAAGCGAACGATCACGGGTCGCGGGTAGAAGGCTGCCGCGATCTGGGCGACGCCGCACGCCAGGCGGTCCACGAAAAACTCGCTCGGGCTCGAGAAGCCGGCCGTGCGCTGCTTGATCGTCGCCGAAACCGCCGGATCCGTCGCGCGTTCGGGATGGACGAGCGCCATCGGGTGGATGCCGATCCAACTCGAGACGACGAACTCGATTCGGAGCAGTCCCACGCCGGCGCTCGGCAGCTGACCTGCGAGGAACGCGCCTTCGGGGTTGCCCACGTTCAGCATGACGGGAACGCGAGGCGCAGGTAGCGACGCAGGATCGATTTCACGGCGGTCGTAGTCGATGCGCCCTCGGTACACCTTGCCCTCGTCGCCTTCGGCGCACGAGACGGTGACTTCGTCTCCCGTCGCCAGTGTGGCGGTGGCGTTCCCCGAGCCGACGACACAGGGGATCCCGAGCTCGCGCGAGACGATCGCCGCGTGACACGTTCTTCCGCCGTGATCGGTGACGACGGCGGCAGCCTGTTTCAGCACGGGCTCCCAATCGGGGTCGGTCATGGCAGCAACGAGCACTTCGCCGGCCCGAAACTCCGCTAGCTCGGCGGCTGAATGCACGACACGAACGCGTCCCGTGCCGATCTTCGTGCCCACGCTCTTGCCGCGCACGAGCACGGTTCCCTTACCGCGCATACGGAACATCTCGAGCTTTCGGGCTTGGACCTGCGACTGGACCGTTTCCGGGCGCGCTTGAACGACGTAGAGCTGGCCCGAACGGCCGTCCTTGGCCCACTCGATATCCATGGGCGTCGGGCGTCCGGCCCGGCCCGAGTAGTGCTGCTCGATGCGGACGGCCCAGCGCGCGAGCAAGAGTATCTCTTCGTCGCCGAGCACCGGAGTCTTTCGGCGCTCGAGCGAGACTCGCTCTTCGACGACCGACTGGTTGCCGCCGTTCGCGTACACGAGCCGCACCGACTTCTCACCGATTTCGCGGCGGATGATCGACGCATGGCCCGTGGCGAGGGTGGGCTTGTGGACCCAGAACTCGTCGGGGTTCACCCGTCCTTGAACGACGGTCTCGCCGAGACCGAAAGCTCCCGTCACGATCACCACGTCGCGGCAGCCGCTCTCCGTATCGAGCGTGAAGATGACCCCCGCCGAGGCGAGATCGCTGCGAACCATCTTCTGAACGCCAACCGAGAGCGCGACATCGCGGTGTGCAAACCCTCGCTCCTCGCGGTACACGATGGCCCGGTCCGTGAACAAGGACGCCATGCAGTCGCGGACGGCCTGAAGCAGCCTCTCGCGGCCGCGAATGTTGAGATACGTCTCCTGTTGTCCGGCGAACGATGCGGAGGGAAGGTCCTCGGCCGTCGCGCTCGAGCGCACCGCGACGTCGGTCTCTGCCTCCTCGTAGCGCATCGAGAGGGATCGATACGCCGCAATGACGCCGGCCTCGATCTCGGCCGGGAGCGGAGCGGAGCGGATACGCTCGCGGATTCGCTGCCCGGCGCTCGACAACGCCGTCACGTCGTGCACGTCGAGGGCGTCGAGCTCCGCGTAGATCACCTCGTCGAGTCCGGCGCGGGCGAGGTGCAGTCGAAACGCGTCGGCGGTGATCGCAAAGCCGTCGGGCACCCGGATGCCGTGAGGCTCCAGGCCTCGAAGAAGCTCGCCGAGCGAGGCGTTCTTTCCCCCGACCTCCGCCACACGCTGAAGGTCGAGCTCGCGAAACGGGATGATGGCATTCGTTGGCATGGTCGAAGACTCGCGGGTTCTTGCAGGTGTTCAGGGCCGGAAGACGAGGGGCATGTTCGTGTCGGCGCTCGCCCGATCTCCTTGGTGGTACGTATGCCGTTGACCGTGTCGCTCGCGATGCTGTTCACACCAGTATTCGCGGCCTTCGCTCGCGTTTCTGGCCTCGACGCAGCGGGCGCAGGGCGGCTCAATCGCGGGAATCGACGGCGATGCCTTGGGTCGCATGACCAGAACCGGGCACGGCGACAAGCGCACGGTGGCCTCGGCCACGGAGCCCATCGTGAGTCTTGCGAGCCCGCGGCGCCCATGCGTTCCGACGATCACGAGATCGGCTTCGAGATCGATCGCGAGTTCTGCGATCTCGCTCGTCGGGACGTCGACGCGCAAGTGAGGAACGACGCGCGGTGCGGTGCGTGCCGGGCCCGAATAGGCAGCGCCGAACGCGAGAACCTTACCCGCGACGTAGGACTCGAGCCGCTCCGCGGCTTCTTCCAACGTCGGAAGCGTGACGCCGGCGTTGATGACGGCAAGCTCCGGTGAAAGCGCGGGCAGGTTGGTCGCCAGCACGTGGACGACGTGGACCTCCGCGCCGGGTCGTTCGGCGGCGAGCTCGAGCGCCTTGTCGAGGGCGAGCTCTGCCGTCTCGGAGTAGTCGATTCCTACGACGATCACATAGGGCTTGCCGGAATGGGACATGGCTCGTTCTCCTGAACGGGTGATGTGCACGGCGCGTGCCATGCCGCCTTTCATGTCTATCCGCGTCGAGTCGCGCGGGCCGTGCGCATTGTCTGCGCTCAGGCGCTCCGAGGTCGCAGGTCCTGCGCGGGGCCCGCACGCAGCGCGCGGACGAGGAGCTCACCGCTCATGGAGGTCGTAGCGATCGCCGCGGCGACGAATCCGACGGCAAGCAGGTTGAGCTCCGAGAGCTCGAGGATGGCTCGAAGCGCGGGAGAGAGAACGCACGCGAGCCCGAGAGCGAGTCCGGCGCCGACCGCGAGATGGAGCCAAGGGTTCCTACTCGGCAAAGCGCCGATCCTGCGCGCCGGATAGGCGCTGACGAGCTTGGCGACGGACTCGTACAAGAAAACGCTCGTGGCGGTCGCCGCGAGCCCGACTCCGAATGCCGGCATCAGGATTAGCAGCGCGAGGCCCACGACACCTTTGAAAACGCCGTCGATAACGATGAACTTCAGCGCCGGGGCGTCGAGCAGCGGGCTCCGCGGGGGCCGGGGCGCCTGTTTCATGACGTTCGGGCTACGGTCGAGCGAAAGAGCGAGCGCGGGAGGCCCGTCGCCGAGAAAGTTGATCCATAGAATCTGAAGAGCCGTGAGCGGGAGAAGTAACTCTCCGTCCGGCGTCCGGAGCCCGAGAAATATCGAGCCGATGGCGCCCCCGAGCACGAGCAGCATCAGGGCGACGTTGCTCGAGAACGTGAAGCGAATGAAGTTCTGGATATTTTCGTAGATCACGCGTCCTTCCTCGATGGCCGTGACGATGGTTGCGAAGTTGTCGTCGAGGAGCACGACGTCGGCGACTTCACGAGCGACATCGCTACCCCGCAGGCCCATGGCTACGCCAACGTCGGCGCGTTTCAGCGCCGGTGCGTCGTTCAGGCCGTCGCCGGTCATCGCGACGACGTGCCCCTGTGACTGCAGCGCTTCGACGATACGAAGCTTGTGCTCCGGCAGCATGCGCGAGAAGACTCGGACACTCGCGAGCGCCGTCCCGAGCTCCCCCGACGACATTCGATCGACCTCGGCGCCCGTGAGGGCGGCCGGCGACCGAATACCCACCCGCTCGCCGATGGCTCTCGCGGTCTCCGGATGATCGCCCGTGATCATGATGACGCGAATGCCGGCATCCTCGGCCGCGCGCACCGCGCGCTCTGCTTCGGGACGGGGTGCGTCCCAGAGCGTCACGAAGCCGAGGAACGTAAGGCCGCATTCTGCGTCACCCGATGCGGAAGCGAGCCCGATGACCTTGAAGCCGCGTGACGCTTCGGCCGCGGCTTTGCGCTGAAAGTCCAATCGTTCGGTGTCGGAAAGCGTCGTTCTCTCGAGAACCACCTCGACGGCGCCTTTCACGTAGCTTCTTCGCTCGCCGCCCGGCGCGATGACGGTCGCTCGCATGAACTTCCAGCGGCTGTCGAACGGCCGGCTCGAAACGCGCGGATGCAGGGCTCTCAACCCCTCCACCTCCGCGCCACGGGTCTCTGCGTATTCCACGAGGCCGCGCTCGAGGGGGTCACCGGCTTCGGTTCGATGATCGGCGTCGTTGGCGAGCACGAGCGCGAGCAGCGCCTCGTCCTCGTTCTCGCTGTGAAGGGCTTCGACGACGATCTTGTTGGAGGTCAGCGTCCCGGTCTTGTCGGAGGCGATGACCGTAACGGAACCCAAGGCCTCGACCGCCGCGAGGCGGCGAACGACGGCTTTTCGCCGGGCCATTCGCTGCACTCCGAAGGAAAGCACGAGCGTCATCACCGCGGGCATGCCTTCGGGCACGACAGCGACCCCGAACGCCACGGCAAACATGATCACCGCCGAGAGATGCGTAACGCCCTCGACGGCAAGGCCGCCGGCGACGATCACCAGGCTCAAGACCCCGACGTACATCGCGATCCGCCGGCCGAGCTCGTCGATCCGGCGTTCGAGCGGGGTCTTCCCGGGTTCGATCCGCGACAGCGCGCGAGCGAGCTTGCCCATCGTTGCCGATTGCCCAGTACGGGTCACGGCGAGGTCGGTTCGACCTCGAACGACGAGCGTTCCGCTCGAGAGCTCGTCGCCGTCTTCCTTGTCCACGGGCACTGACTCGCCGGTGAGGAGCGACTCGTCCACGCCGAGGGACTCCGGGCGAATCGCGGTGCCGTCGGCGGGTACTCGATCCCCCGCCTCGAGACGGGTCACGTCGCCGGGAACGATTTCGCTCGCGTCGATCTCTTCGAGTGTCCCCCCGCGAAGAACCCAGACGCGCGGGGCGCTCAGCTTTTCGAGCTCGTCGAGCGCTCGTTCGGAGCGATACTCCTGCAAGACGCCAAGAACCGCGTTCAGGACGAGCACCGCCAAAATCGCGAGCGCCTCGACGGGCACATGGCCTGCGCCTTCGTGAACCCAGGCCAGAAGATCGAAGGCGAGGGCGAGGAGCAAGAGATAGATGAGGGCGCTCTTGAACTGGCCGAGGATCCTTCGGGCAGGCGATGGTCGCTTGGCCCGCGGCAGCGCGTTCGGCCCGACATCGCCGAGAAGGCGGCGTGCCTCGTCGTGCGTGAGTCCCGTAGCGCCCGTCATCCGTGGTGCGAGTGCAGCGGCCGTGCCAGCCGGCGGGTGCCGCCAGTGCGGGTCTCCGCGCGGCGGGGTCTCCGCGTGCGCGAGCGAGGCGCTGAACGTGCGCTGTCGAAAGCCGCGGGCCGCACGTTTTGCGCGCTCTGGTCGCGAAGCGGGTCATGCGCGCCGAACGGTCGCGCGCGAGCGGGGCTCGAGCTCGGCATGCCGTTTGCCATGCATGATTGCGGGCATTCACCCGAACTGGCTCGCAACGAGCTAGGAGAAGACAGCACTCGAAGAGGTCGTGAGCGAGATGGCCGAACGAAAATTGGTCTGGGCCGTCATCGTCGAGGGTCACGAAGCCCTGAGCGTGCTCACGGCCGTCGGCGCGCTCGAAGCGCTCGCCGGAATGGTGGCGGCCGTTGATTGAGTGTGAAAAGCTCGTGTCGTACTCGGGACTTCCGTGACTGAAGAGCGCGACAAGCTGCGACGAATTCTTCAAGCCGAGCGCCTTGCCGCCGCTACGACGCTCGTCGCCGGGCTCGCACACGAGTTCAGAAACCCGTTGAACGC
>DASUTR010000610.1:0-12288 GCA_036374535.1 Polyangiaceae bacterium | reverse complement strand
TCCTTCCGTCGATAAAGGTCTCCGCTCCCGCGGGGTGAATATCGAACTCCGCTCGACCCGAGCGAGCCTTTTGTTGCTCAATCAGATCCAGAACCTCATCGCGGCGAGCGGGAGCAATCTTGTTGCCTCCTTCGTTCAAATAGCGTTCGAACGCTTGCACGGCTTCCGTCGAACGTCCGAGCATGGCGTACGCTTGCCCCAGGTTGTAGAGGACGGCGTAGCGGGGACTCGTGCGATACGCGTTTTCGAAGGCTTCGACGGCTTGCTCGATGTAGCCTTTCCGCACCAGGGCGAGGCCCGTCTGGAAATGCTCGCGCGCTTGGGCTTTTGCCGAGCGCTCCTCTGCATGTACCGAACCGGCGAGCGTCTGAAGCACGAGCAAGGCCGACAGCAAGAGGGTCGCCCGCGGGCGAATCGCGCGCTCACTCGTATGGGTCATTGGAATCGAAGCGATCGGTGATGGAAGTCAGCGGCTGCGTGGTGGGGGGGACGACGGGAATTCGCTTGGCCGGCGGCCGCGAGCGCACGGACGTGGCAGGTCGAGAACTCTCGGGGACACCTAAAACCACCGTCCCGCCTTCGTCCTGAACGACCTGTGAATCCACGGCGAGCCGAGGCCTTGGTGAGGGCAGAGCGGTCGAGGTGGATAGAACCGGGGCCGCGCGAGTCTCTGGCGGCGTGTCCATTCGAGGGGCCGGAGCGTTGCTGCCGCGCGCGAACCAACCTGAAAGCGTTCCGAGTGCCAACGCGCTCAGCGAAAGGACGAGCTTGCTCGGACCCAGGCGTGACGCTCGGGACGGAGTGTCGGAAAGCGCTGCTCGATCGCTCCACGTGTCTTGGTCAACGGACTCGACCAGTTTCGGCCGGCGGTCGAGGGGTCCGAATTCCGACAGCGCTCGAGCGAACTCTCGGGCATCGGAAAATCGCCGCGCCGTATGCTTGGAGAGCGCGCGAAGTACGGCTGCTTCGAGCTCGGCCGGCAGATCGCGAAACTCCGAAGGCGGCGTCGGTTCCCGGTGCAAGACTGCGAACATCATTTCCTGCAACGTCTGGCCTGCATGCACGGGCTTGCCGGTCAGGCATTCGTAGAGGATGGCGCCGAGCGCGTAGACATCCGCAGTCGCGGTAGCGGACGCGGCGTTCTCGAGCTGCTCCGGAGCCATGTACTGCACGGTGCCGAGCACCGTTCCTTGCCGGGTCGTTTCGCTCGTGAACGCCTTCGCAACGCCGAAATCGAGCACTTTGCAGGTCTCGGCGCCGTTCGCCGATGTCTCGACGAACAGGTTGGCGGGCTTGAGATCGCGGTGGACGAGCCCCGCAGCATGGACGACGGCGAGCCCGCGGCAAACATCCAGCAAGAGCGCCACCGCCCGACGCACGGGCAACGGCCCTTCACGCGTGAGAAGCATCCTCAAGTCCTCGCCGAACAGTCGCTCCATGACGAAATAAGGCGTGCCGTCGGGAAGCTCGCCGTAGTCGAACACCTTGATGATATTTTCGCTGCGGACTCGGGCAATGCGCCTGGCCTCGTGCCGAAAGCGCTCGACGGACCGCGGGTCGCCGAGCGCATTGGCGCGCAAGAGCTTCACGGCCACGGGACTTCCGAGTCGAACGTGTTCCGCCTCGTACACGTCGCCCATCCCTCCGCTGCCGAGCAACGTCGAGATCCGGTAGGTTCCGGCTACGACGAACCCCCCGAACGGGTAGCGTTGCTCGGACGGAACCGAGGTCGAGCCAGCCGCCTCAGTCGCTTCGTTCATTCTCCCCATCCACATCCACCATGTCTTCTCGCGAGGCGACCACGACCCCTGCCAATCTGCGGCTGCCAATCAACCGATAGGCTCGCTGCCGCGAAATCCCCGCGAATTTGGCGGCTGCCTTCACGTTGCCGCGAGCATTCTTCAGCGCCAGGGTCAGAGTTTCGATGTCCCGCTCGTTCCGATCGGTCATGGTCCCATCGGCCTCGCTTTCCGGAGCGGAGCTTCGTTCGCGCATGCCTTCGGGCAGGTGAGAACGCCGGAGAAGTGGCTCGAGCCCGTGCACGGATAGAAGCTGGCGCGCCAAGAGCTCGAGTTCGCGCACGTTTCCGGGCCAGTCGTACAGGCACAGGCGTTCGTAGAGACGCGTCGAGACGGGAGGGGCCGTCGCGCCCGAGTAGCGCCGCAAGAAGCGGTCGAAGAGGGCGGGGATGTCGGCGCGGCGGTGCTTGAGCTCGGGAAGCGTGACGACGAGGCCGCTCAGACGAGCGGCGAGATCCTCGCGCAGTCGCCCCGACGCGACGAGCGCCGCAATCGGCTCTTGGCACGCCGAGACGATGCGTGCGTCGAAGCGAGCCTCGGCGGATTCACCGAGTGGCGCGATATCCCCGGTGTCGAGCGCGCGAAGCAGCTTGGCTTGCACCGGCGGCGGGAGATCGGCGATCTCGTCGAGTAGCAGCGTTCCGCCCTGTGCTGCGCGAAGATGGCCCGCGTAGTTGCGCTCCGCTCCGGTGAACGCGCCCTTTCGGTAGCCGAACAGCTCCGCCTCGGCGAGGCTCGGGACGAGCGCTGCGCAATTGATCGCGTGAAACGGCTGCCCGTTACGCCCGAGCTCGTGAATCGCGCGCGCGAAGCGTTCCTTGCCCGTGCCGGTTCGACCGACCAGGAAAACCGGTAGGCTGGACGAGGCGGCGCGGACGAGCGGACGCAACGCCGCGGCGATACCGGCGCCGCCCCAAATCCCCGGAGCCTGCTCACCGAAGCGGCACGGCTCGTCTTCCGAGCTCTGCTCCTCGACCACACCGAGCCATTCGCCCAGGCGCAGAACGGAGCCCTCCTTGATCACGGCTTGTTCAATCGACTCGCCGTCAACGTACGTGCCATTCGTGCTCTCGAGATCGGAAACCACGTAGATTGGACCCCGCCGGCGAATTTCGACGTGCCGTCTGGACACTCTGGCTTTGCTCAGACGGATGTCGCACTCCCCTCCTCTTCCCAGGACCCACCGCTCTCCCGCGAGCACGAGCGCCGTGTGGTCGCCCTCGATGACGCCGCGCAACACCAGCGATCGTTGCTTGTCGACAGCTGCCGTGTCCTCCGTCCGCTGCGTGACTGGCTCGGTATCCCTCACGAGGGGACTCTACATCCATTCCGCTTTCGAGCCCACCGGCGAAGAGCCAATCGAAGAAACCGCAACTGTCCGCCCTGCGAGCGGCTTGGACGCAACCTTTTCGTTGCTTCGAATGGCCGCCTCGCCGCCGAAGCTCGGAAACGCGGCCGTGAGCGGGACATCGTGGAAGCGCGTCGCAGCGCCGACGTCTTCGAGAACAATCTCGAGAAGCTCGGGTCGCGCCCGTGCACGTCGCACACGCTCCACGACCTCTTGCTCGAAAATCCGATTCGCGCGCGCTACGTGCGGTAGGCGTGCTCGAATTGATCGATGAACGGATCGAGCTCGGGACGGGGCAGGTGGTTGATCCCCCCGGCGGTCTTTCGACCTCCGCCGCTCGGGAATCTGCGGCAAAACTCGTCGGCTGCAACGCTCGCGCCGTTCGGGACGCGCAGGCTCACGAGGTAGTCGCCGCTCGCCTTCACGGTGACGATGGCGACCGCGCTCGTGGCGTGGGCGCGAGCAATCTCGTTCGCGAAGACGCCGCTCGCGCGGCGCGCCCACGCGAGGTCCGGCAGCACGAAGACGAGCGCCCCCGGCACTTCGCGAGCGGGCGCGAGCTCCCGCGCGTTGTGCATGTCGTCTTCGTAGCCGGCGCGAAGCACGTGGTATGTTTCCGACCCGTGCGCGAACTCGAGCGGGTCGGCGAAGCCTTTCATCTCTTCCGCGAGGCGCGCGGGCGGCACGTGAAGGTCGTCGACGGTTTCGCCGTACGCGTTGTAGTTCAGGCTGACACCGAGCTTCTTCAAGAGGAGCGCGGAATCGCTCGAGAGGCCCGCCGAATCGGCGAGCGCCGTGGCCACTTCCGTCAGGCTGTCGCCGAACGCGCCGGTGATGGCCCACGCGCGGTGCTTGCCCTCGAGGTAGCGATCGACGAGCAGGCTCGTGCAGACCGTCGCGCTCGTGTCGATGTGCGCTTCGAGCCCTGGGTGCGGCGGGATCTCGCCCGCGTGATGGTGGTCGAAGTAGCGAACCTTCGCGCCGGCTTCGAGCGCTCGAACGAGCCCCTTGCGGTTCACGTCGAGCGATACGTCGAGGACCGTGCATTCGTCGCCGGGCGCCGCGCTCACGCGCTCGACGAGCGCGATGTCGCGCTTCACTCCCGTGACGAGCGTTGCTTCGGTGGGGTCGCCCAGACGAAGCTGTTGCAGCGCGCAGAGGCCGTCGGCGTCGCCGTTGAAGACGTAATATCGCGTCACTCGTGATCCCTGGTTTCGAGGTGCGTCGTCTCTAACATTGTACGCATGGCGGTAGAAAGCGTCGCTCGCAATCGTCGGGCACGGGTTCCGCGCGGCCCGGCGCTGCTCCTTGCGTGCCTCGCCGGGATTCCCGGAAGCGCGCTCGGGGCTCCCTCCGAGCCGGACGTCGCCTTCTCGCTCGCCTATGACCCGCCGGCGGACTGCCCGCCCGCGCCGGATTTCGAAGGCGCGATCCTTTCGCGAGCGGCCGGAGCCCGGATCACCCCGCCGGGCGCCGCCGCCGTTCGCTTCGACGTGGAGCTTCGCGCGAGTCCCTCGGAGACCGCCGCGGTCCTCGTCACGGTGCTCCCGGACGGCACCCAATCGCGCCGCGACGTGACGGCCGCTTCGTGCTCGGAGGCGGTCGCGGCGCTCGCCGTGATCGCGGCGCTCGCAGTGAACGGTTACCGCGAAGCGAAAAGCGCCGATCCGCGTCCGACGAACGACGGTGCCGCAGCGACTCCCACGCCGACCGTCGCCGCCGAAAACCGAGCACCGCCGCACCCACCGCCGTCTCCCGTGCCGGTCGATGCCGGTCCGGCGAAGCGCCCGGTGGCGCATCCGACGAGCGCAGCGCGTCCAGGCGTGTTCGCCGGCGCGACGTGGGAGAGCGCTGTCGCGCCTCAGGGCGCGCTGGGCGGGACCGCGGGCGCGGAGCTCGGGTGGGCGCCGAGCGGCGCGTGGTGGCCGAGCGTTCGCGCCGGCGTGCTCGCGACGCTCCCGGGGTCGGAGACGACCGCCGACGGCAGCGCGACGTTCCGAGTGACGGCAGCGCGGGTCGGATTTTGTCCGCTGGGCTGGGGCGGTCCGAGCACACCGTCGGTGCGGGCGTGCGCCGAGCTCGACGGCGGCGTGCTCACCGCGCAAGCGTCGGGCAGCGGCGTTAGCGATCTGCAGGATCAGTCGATGCCGTGGCTCGCCGCGGGCGTGGCCGGGCGCGGCGAGTGGCCGCTTTCCGCATGGTTTTCGCTCGAGGCATCGTTCGGGGTCCGCGGGCTCGCGCTGCACGACCGCTTCGTGTTTCGACCCCAAACCCTGGTCTACGACGTGCCCCCGGTTTCCGCGGGCCTCTGCGTGGGCGTGGCCGCGCGCGTGCCCTGAACGGTGCGCTCGCTGCCGTGGATCGATGCGTCGGATCGACGACATGGGACACTGAGACAGAGCCGGGATGAGCACGATCGGCGCGAGAAGCACGTTGGGCGTCCCCCGCGCCATCGCGGACGCGGGGACGCGAGTGCTTCGGGACCGCTCGGAGGAGCGCCGGCTGTCCGAAGCCGTCTCGCGCCACTTCGCGGTGGTCTGGCGCTCGCTCCGGCGCTTCGGGGTGCCCGAAGGGGCGGCCGACGACGCCGCGCAGCACGTCTTCATGACGTTCGCTGCGCGCCTTTCCTCGGTGGACGCGGAGCACGAGCGTGCGTTTCTCGCGTCGACGGCCGTGCGCGTCGCCGCCAACGTGCGGCGCCAGCTCGAGCGCGCGCGCGAGACGCCGCTCGCCGACATCGAGACGGAGCCCGCAGCGGAGGGAACGCCCGAAGAGCTCTTGGAGGAGAAACGGCGCCGGGCCGCGCTCGACGAGGCGCTCGGCGCGCTGCCGTTCGATCAGCGCACCGTGTTCGTCCTGTTCGAGCTCGAGGGTTTCACGCTGCCGGAGATCGCTCGTTCGCTCGAGGTACCGCTCGGCACGGCGACGTCGCGGCTGCTCCGCGCGCGCCGTCGCTTCGAAGATTGGATTCATTCGCGCCAGCCGAAAGTCGAGGAGCCGTGACGGAGATTCGCCGCCTGTTCGAAACGAGCCCGAACCCCGCAACGCGCGCGCTCCTGCGCGCCGGTCTCGGCGAACGCCCGCCCACCCGCGCTTTGGAACGCACGGCCGCGGCGCTCGGCGTCGGCGTCACGCTGTCGGCGGGTACCGCCGGCGCGACCGCGCTCGGAGGCACCGCCGTTGCGGCGGCGGCCGGCGCGTCGGCCGTCGGTGCGGTGACGATCGCGAAATGGCTCGCGATCGGCGCGCTTTCGGGCACGGTCGTCGCGGGCGGCACGACGCTCGTGCGACGCGAGCTCGAGAGCGTGCCGCCGGCCGGCGCTCGGCGCGCACCGGCGACAGCAATACAGTCGGCTCCCGGCGTATCCCCGCTCGCCGCGAACGAGCGGGCGGGCGATTTGGATCCGGCTCGCGCAGCGAGTCCGCCGTTCGGCGCGGAAAGTGGAACGGCGAGACCCGGCACCGACCTCGACGTGATCCAACGGTCGCCGCCCAATCAAAATCCGCACCCCGAACGCGCCACGACGCCGCCGGCCGGCGATGACGTATCGCTCGAGCGCCGGAGCCCGCTTTCCGTCGAGGTGGCCGCCGTCGATCGGGCGCGCGCCTTCCTCGCGTCGGGCGCTCCGGAGCGGGCGCTTTCGGAGCTCGCCGAGTACGACCGCATCCGTGCAACCGGAACGCTCGACCGCGAAACGTGGATCTTGAGAATCGACGCGCTCGTCGCCCTCGGCAAGCGGCGCGAGGCCGAAGCGCTCGCACGGAGTTACCTCGAGCGATTCCCGCGGGATGCGCACGCGACTCGGCTTCGTGAGCTCGCGGGCATGAGATGACGAAAAGTGAACGGAATGGATCGCCGAGCCGCGCGGGACGACATGAGAGAGAGCGAAGGAGACGAACCTCGATGAGCTTGCGGGCCTGCTTTCTCGGTGTGCTTTCGGTGGTCGCGTTCGGTTGCGAGGGTGAGCGCGTGCTCGGCGAGGTCGACCCGCGCGCAACGGGCGGTGACGAGAGCGGCGGCACGGGCGGCAGCGGCGACGCAACGAACGGAGGCTCCGCGAGCGGTGGAACGGCGCAGGGCGGAAGCGCTCCGAGCGGGGGGTCCGCGCAAGGCGGCGCGGCTCCGAGCGGCGGCTCGGCCCAAGCCGGCGCCGCTCCGAGCGGAGGGTCCGCGCAAGGCGGCGCGGCTCCGAACGGCGGCGCGGCTCAGGGCGGCGCGGCTCCGAATGGCGGCTCGGCTCAGGGCGGCACGGCTCCGAGCGGTGGCAACGGGGGCAGCGGCGGCATCTGTTTTTCACCCGACAAGGGCGTGCCCAACGAGTTCGCGAATCTCGTCGGCTGCCCCTGCACGGAGGACGACGTCGATCAGTGCGTTGCCATCGGAACGACCCAAATTTCGCTGCTCGGCATGGTGTGCGGCAGCGACGGCCGCTGGCAAATCGTCGAGGACGGACCGTGCGAGCCGGGCCCGGGCTCGTGGTGCATGATCGAAGGTCGGGTGTTCAAGCCGGGCAGCGAAGTTCCGCGAGAACTCCTTTGCGAAGTGTGTCACGCGTGCCCCACCCTCGACGATGCGTGCCTCCTCATCGATTGCGCCCCGCCGGAGTGCCCGGCGGGCACGGCGCGAGGCGAACGTTGTCGACAGTGCGGAAACCCCGGCGGATGCGATATGATGGAGCACGGGTGTTTCGAGCCGTGCGTTGACGGCGAACGCTGCGAGTTCGGGTATTGTTCGAACGGGCTCTGCCGCGTGGGACCGTGCATTTGAGGCGCACGGACGCGGCGCCCCAACGTCACTCGGCGTCGACGACGCCGCGCTCGCCGAGAAAAGCGACGACGAGATCCGCCGCCGTTTCGGGCGTGACCGACGTGGTGTCGATGCGAAGCTCGGGGTTCTCGGGCGCCTCGTAGGGCGAGTCGATGCCGGTGAAGTTCTTGAGCTCGCCGCGGCGGGCTTTCTTGTAGAGACCCTTGGGATCGCGCTCTTCGGCGACGCCGAGCGGCGTATCCACGTGGATTTCGATGAATTCGCCGTCCGGGAGCAGCGCCCGCGCCATGCTGCGCTCGGCGCGGAACGGCGAGATGAAGGCCGTACCCACGATGAGCCCGGCGTCGACCATGAGCTTTGCGACCTCGGCGATGCGGCGGATGTTTTCGACGCGGTCGGCGGCGGTGAAGCCGAGGTCCTTGTTGAGGCCGTGGCGCACGTTGTCGCCGTCGAGCAGGTACGTGTGGCGACCCATGGCGTGGAGCTTCTTGTCGACGAGGTTCGCGATCGTCGACTTTCCCGCGCCGGAGAGGCCCGTGTACCAGAGCACGCAGGGTCTCTGACCCTTCGCCGCGGAGCGCGCGGCCTTGTTCACGTCGATCGCCTGCCAGTGCACGTTCTTCGCGCGGCGCAGGGCGAAGTGGAGCGCCCCGGCGCCGACGACGCTTCCCGTCGTCGGATCGATCAGGCGGAACCCGCCCGTACGCCGGTTCTCGTGGTGGGGATCGAACGCGACGGGACGGTCGAGGCGCAGGTTGCACACGCCGAGCTCGTCCTTTTCGAACTTCTGCGCCGCCGAGCGTGGCGTCGAGCTCGCCGCGACGCGGCGCTTGAGCGAGCCGATGGTCGCCATGCGGCGCGCGCCGGAGAGCTCGAACACGTAATTTCGCCCGCGCAACAGCGGAGTCTCGTCGAGCCAGACGACCGTCGCTTCGAACTGATCGGCTACCTCGGCGGGGCGCTCGGCCGTGGAAACGAGCTCTCCCGGCGAGGTCGGGATCGCGCCTTCGAGAACGAGCGTCACGGTCTCGCCGGCCGTCGCGACGTCGACGTCGAGCTCGTCGCGCACGACGCGGGCGACGCCACCCGTCTGGCCGAGCACGCGCACGCGATCGCCGGGTCGCACCGAACCGCTCGCGATCGTTCCGGTGACGCCCGGGGCTCCACCGTCACGAACCTCGCTCCGCACCGCCATGCGGAACGGCTTTTCGGACAGGCGCGCGTCGCTCGACGGAACGGCACCGAGCGCGTCGCGCAGCGTAGGCCCCGCGTACCATGGGAACGCGACCGGCTCGACGATACCCTGCCCGGCGAAAACGGGGATGGCCGCGACATCGACGCCCTCGGCGGCGCGCCGCGCGGCCTCGCTGAGCGCCTTGAAGCTCGCTTCCGCTCCCGGGGTGTCTTCGAGCGCGCCGACGGCGAGAACGATGTGTCCGACGCCGGCGAGCGAGGCGAGCGCGACGTCGCGCAACGTGCGCGCGAGCGGCGACTTCGCCGCGTCGACGACGATGACGGCGGCGTCCGCCGCCGCGAGCCCCTCGAGGAGCTCACGTGTCGAGGGGTCGTGCGCGGACGCGAGCACCCACTCGGCGTTCGCGTCACGAAGGCGGCCGACGACGGCGCTCACGGAGGAGCTGGAATCGCCGCATGCGAGGATCCGTAACGGGCTCTTGTTCACCAATCGGCTCCGATTGCGACGAGGCAATCGAACCGTACGCTGCCGGAGCTCCGAGGCAAAGCTCGACGACGCGTCGAACGCGGAATCTCGTCCGCCCTATGCGTCATTTTTTCTTCCTCCTCGACGGTCGCGCCGAGGGACGCGCGGAAGGGCGGGCCGTCGGACGCGCGGGAGGCAGCGACGACGATCGCTCGCCGTCCCCTGCCGGCTCGCCGTGGTTCGTGAGGGCCTCGAGCTCACCGGGCGCAAACGTGAAGCGCTCGGTCGGACCTTCTTTCGCCGTCTCGACGAGCTGCGCGAGGAGCTCGGTCGCGAGCTTGTCCCCGCTCTCGCGCGCGAGCTCGAGGTAAGCGACGGCCGTGCCGAACGCGCGTACGACGCGCCGGTCCGACTTGTCGCGGAGCGCTTGAGCAGCCTGCTCCAAAAGGCGTGCCACCTCGGGTTGCCAAGGCGCGTCGTGCATGAGGGACAGGATAACCCGATCGGTCGAGGCTCGGACGCGTCGCTGGGCTCTACTTGGCTCGAAAACCGCCCGCCGCGGGCCGGCCGCAGCGGTTCCGCGGCTCGACGAATTCGCGGGTTTTTCGCGGAATAGATCGGAAACCCGCGTCGGGCATGCGACGCCCGAGGGGAGTTTGGGGTACTGTCCGAGACCTTTTCGCCCGATGCGAACGCGTCCCGGAAGCCCTCACCCACTCGGCGCAAACTGGGACGGCCAGGGCGTAAACTTCTCGCTTTTTTCGCAGCACGCGAGCGCCGTCGAGCTCTGCCTGTTCGACGACCCCCTCGCCAAGCACGAGTCGATCCGCATTCCGCTGAAAGAGCGCACGAACCGCATCTTTCATGCGTACGTTCCCGACGCTCGGCCCGGCCAGCTCTACGGCTATCGCGTGCACGGACCGTACGCGCCCGATCAGGGTCATCGCTTCAATCCCTACAAGCTCCTCATCGACCCCTACGCGAAGGCGATCGCCGGAGAGATCCGCTGCACCGACGAAACGTTCGGCTATCGTCTGGGTGAGCCGGCGAACGACTACGTGATGAGCGAGACGGACAGCGCGCCGTTCGTTCCGAAGTCGATGGTCGTCGAGACGGCGTTCAGCTGGGGAGACGATCGTCCGCCGCAAATTCCCTGGAGCCGCACGATCATCTACGAGTGCCACGTGCGCGGCATGACGCGCCTGCATCCCGACGTTCCGGGACATTTGCGCGGCACCTACCTCGGGCTCGCTTCGGATCCGATCATCGATCATCTGCGCTCTCTCAGCGTCACGGCCGTCGAGCTCTTGCCCGTGCAGCACGCCCTGAGCGAGCGGCGCCTCACGGATCTCGGGCTCGTGAATTATTGGGGCTACAACACGATCGGTTTTTTCGCGCCGGATCCTGCGTTCGCGACGGGCGCGCTCGGCCAGCAGGTCACCGAGTTCAAGACCATGGTGAAGGCGCTGCACCGCGCGGGCATCGAGGTGATCCTCGACGTCGTCTACAATCATACCGGCGAGGGCAGCCACTTCGGACCGACGTTGTCGTTCCGAGGCGTCGACAATCACGCGTATTACCGCTTGGCGCCCGGCGACCCGCGGCACTACTGGGATTCGACCGGCTGCGGCAACAGTTACAATACGCTCCACCCGCGGAGCCTGCAGCTCGTGCTCGACAGCCTGCGCTACTGGGTCGAGCACATGCACGTCGACGGCTTTCGCTTCGATCTCGCGACCACGCTCGCGCGCGATCCGCACGAGTTCGACGCGTTCTCGCGCTTCTTCGCGCTCGTTCAGCAAGATCCGGTGCTCTCGCGCGTGAAGCTCATCGCCGAGCCGTGGGATCTCGGGCCGGGCGGCTATCGCCTCGGAGGATTTCCGCCGGGTTGGGCGGAGTGGAACGCACGCTACCGCGACTGCATCCGCCGCTTCTGGCGCGGCGACGAGGGCCAGGTACCCGAGATCGCTTCACGGCTTTCGGGCTCGAGCGACATCTTCCACGGCGGGGATCGCGGACCGTTCGCGAGCATCAACTTCGTCACGTGCCACGACGGCTTCACGCTGCGTGACCTCGTGAGCTACGACAACAAGCACAACGAAGCGAACGGCGAGGACAACCGCGACGGCGTCAACGAAAACTTCAGCAAGAATTGGGGCGTCGAAGGCGAAACCACGGCTGCGCCGACGCTGCGCATGCGAGAGCGCATGCGCAAGAACCTGATCGCGACGCTCGCGTTCTCGCAAGGCGTGCCGATGATCTCGCACGGAGACGAGCTCGGGCGCACGCAGGGCGGCAACAACAACGCGTACTGTCAGGACAACGAGACGTCGTGGGTCTCGTGGGATCTGAGCGACGAGCAGGAGGAGCTCCTCGAGTTCACGCGTGAAGTGTTGGCCATCACGCGCAAAAACCCCGTGTTCCGCCGGCGTCGCTTCTTTCAAGGCGGACCGGTGGGCGACGGCGTGTCGAAGGACGTTTCCTGGCTGCGCCCGGGCGGCGGCGAGATGACGCTCGACGACTGGGGCGATCCGAAGAACGCGTGCATCGGGATGCTCATCGACGGCGAGGCTTCCGACGATGTCGACGAGCGTGGCAGACCGAACCGCGGCGAAACGCTGCTATTGCTCTTGAACGCGGGTAACCGCGCTCATCATTTCGCGCTCCCCCGCCTGGCGCGTCGGGGCACGTGGCGCGAGGCGGTGAATACCGC
>DASUTR010000609.1:0-5524 GCA_036374535.1 Polyangiaceae bacterium | reverse complement strand
TGCCGGCCGTTTCGTTCGATCCGGCCCGCGTTCTTCAGGTGCTCGTCAATCTGCTGAGTAACGCCATCAAATTCACGCCCCCGAACGGCAGGGTCGTGGTCGGCGTCGAGTGCATCGGTGAAGAGTTGCGCTTCAAAGTCTCGGATACGGGCGAGGGCATCCCCTTGGCCAAATTGGAAGCGATCTTCGAGCGCTTCGTCCAAGTGACCGAGAAAGATCGCCGCGGCGTCGGGCTGGGCCTCTACATTTCCAAGTGTATAGTGCAAGGGCATGGTGGGCGGATTTGGGCAGAGAGTACGCTCGGCACGGGGAGCACGTTCTGCTTCACTCTTCCGATCCAAGTCGCAGTTTGAAGATTTGGCGTGGCCGTCGCGGCGACTCGCGCCGGATTTTGTCTCAGTCAACGGCTCGACGCGGCGGCGCGATGATCGTTCCGTTGAACCGCTCGCCATCGTCTAGTGGCCGCCCCCAGTAAGGATGACGGCGACCACGCGCGGACCATACGCGTCCGCAGCCGAGACGAAGAGCGGGTCGACCGCCGGTCGTGTGAAGTGCTCCTTGGGTTGGTGGTCCAGGGAGACACGGCCCTGACCGAACGTCATATGACAGTCGCTGGGCGCAATGTAGACCACGCCCCGCGTCAGCCGTTCGCCGTTGGCGGGCTCCACGACTCTCAGCTTCGTCTTGCTCCCAAGCGTGTCCGACCAATCCGATTTCGAGACGGCGCCGCGGTGGATCACGACGCCGACGAACGCTGGCAAATTCTCCGGAAGCCGAGAGAAGCTCGATAACCGCACGGTGTCCTCCCGCAGATGCGCCAATCACGATGACATCTCGCACGATTTTCAGAAGATTGATCGAAGCGCCCATAGGGAACCTAGAGTCCGCGGCGTCGCGGCTGCGACGGTCGGGACGCGCTTGAGCTGCGCATTGGGCACCGTGGGATCATCCAAGAACTCCCGGACGACCTTCACGAACGTTGCGGTTTGTTCGTTGTGAAGAAAGTGACCGGAACCCCGAAAGGTCCTGAACACGGTTCCTTTCAACAGGGTCGTGAATGCGCGACCTTGCTGGATAGGGATCGTCGCGTCACGGTCTCCCCAAAGCACGAGGATTGCAGGAAGCTTCTCGACCTCACTCACGCGGTGGAAGAAGCTCTGGCGCTGACCGCGCCAGTTGATGACGTCTCGAACGCTCCGTCCGAACGCGCGCGCCGAACCGGCTTGTGAGTTGAGTCGGCTGAGCTCCGCGACATCGCTTCGAGTCACTCCTTCGCGAGCCTCGCGGAGCGCTAGGCGCGTTCCGAGCGCCATGAAGGGTTGCCCCAGATATTCGACGACGCGCGGAAACGACGCCAGCCGGAGCCGCCACCCGACGCCCTTGCCGAGACCGCCTGGCGCGACAAGAACCAGGCGCCGGACCCGCTTCGGGCACGCGAGGAGGAGCATCTGCGCGATGCCTCCGCCAAAAGAGTGGCCGACAACATCCGCCTGCTCGATCCCGACGGTTTCGAGCCAGCGAGCGATGATGCGCGCGTACCAAGCGAGCTCGTAGCCGGCGTCCGGACGCTCGGATTGACCGTGCCCTGGCAGGTCGGGCATCAGCACGCGTCGATCCACGGCCAAAAGAGCCGCCGAGCGTGCCCACGACAGGCACGAGTTGTTCAGACCATGCAGGAGCACGACCGGTGGCGCGTCGGATGCCTCGCCGGCCTCGGACCAGTGAAGGCGAACGCCTTCGACGTCAACGAAGTGGTCTCGTATCCCGATTGCCGTGGCTCCGCTAGCGGCCAACATTTGTCGTATTCCCTGCGGCCGCGCGTCGCGGTCCGTTTTCTGCGAAGGTACGGTGCAAGTTAGTGGCCAACGTTGCACGGCGCTCTCGACCGCTCCCTCGCGCTAGTGAGTGAGTGGTGTCACAATCGGCCTCACTGAGCGGAGGCGCACGGCAGTATCGCGACTGTTATTCTATCAAGCGGCATGCACCCATCGCCGCCGGCGGTAGTTCGAAAATGTCATGAGTCTCGTGCTTGGCTCGCCGTTCGCTGACCACATGGTCCTTCCGCGCGACCGCGCGACGCGGTTTTGGGGTTGGGATTCACCGGGCGGGTCCGTTGCGGTCACGCTCGAGAGCGGTCGCGGGGAGGTGATCTTCGAGGGGAGCGCCGTCGCCGACGCGGAGACGGGCGCCTTTTCGTGCATGCTCCCCGCGCTCGCGCCGCCCGGGCCGTATCGGCTGCGGGTCCGCGGCTCCGAGGCGAGGGTGCTCGAGGACGTTCTCGCCGGGGACGTGTGGCTCGCTTCCGGGCAGTCGAACATGGAGTGGACGGTGGCGCAGGCGGCGGACGCGGAGCGCGAGCTTCTCGCGGCGCGGTACCCGCGGATCCGGGTCCTCTACGTGGATCGACGGGCCGCGTCGGCGCCGGCCGCGACGGTCGGTTGCCGCTGGTTCGAGGTGACGCCCGAGACCGCGGCGGGCGTTACCGCCGTCGGCTATTTTTTCGCGCGTGAGCTTCATCGCGAGCTCGGCGTTCCCATCGGTATCGTGGACGCTGCGTGGGGCGGCACCCGGATCGAAGCGTGGGCGAGCGCCGAAGCGCTCACCGCCGTGATGCCGTTCGCCGAGGAACGAGCCCGCTACGATCCGCCGATCGAAGAGCTCGCCCGGGCCGTGGAAGAGCGCGCCGAACGGTTGCGCCGTTGGGAAGCCGAGAATTTGCCCGCGGACGCGCAGAATGAAGGCGAAGCCTGGGGCTATGCGAGCCCGGACTTCGACGACCGAGCGTGGCGCACTCTGCGCGTGCCCGGGATGTGGCAGCGCGCCGGGCTCGCGTTCAACGGCGTGGTCTGGTTCCGACGGTGGTTCGAACTACCCCGCGCCCTCGCCGGACAAGAGCTGCTCTTGAGCCTCGGCCGGATCGACGACTTCGATCACACGTACCTGAACGGGGTTTTGATCGGCTCTCATCCGAAAGGTACCGACCAGGCATGCCTCGTCCTGCGGCGCTATAGGGTTCCCGCAAATCTTCTGCACGAGGGGACGAACCTGCTCGCCGTGCGCGTGTTCGATCACGTAGGAGAGGGGGGCTTCGTCGGGCCGAGCTCGGCCCTGTACCTCGAGCGTCCGGGCTGCTCCGAGGAGCGCGTACCGCTCGCCGGGGAGTATCGGATCGGCGTCGAGCGCGAGGTGCCGCTCGTTCCGCTCACGGTGTTCAAGACGTACCCGCTCTTGCCGCCGGAGCTCGAGCCGCAAAACTCTCCGGCCGCGCTCCACAACGGTATGCTCGCGCCGCTCGTGCCGTTCGGGATTCGTGGGGTCCTCTTCTATCAAGGGGAGACGAATACTCACGCGCCGGAACAGTATGCACCGCGCTTTCGCGCCTTCCTCCGCGACCTCCGCGTTCACTTCGGTCGGGTTCCGGTCTATTTCGTCGAGCTTGCCGGCTATCGCGAAAACGACGGCTGGCCGCTGATTCGCGAGGCTCAGGCCGACGCGCTCGCCGAGCCCGACACGGGCATGGCTTCGGCGATCGACCTCGGTGAGCCCGACGACATTCATCCTCGAAACAAGCTCGATGTCGCGCGAAGGCTCGTAAGGCTCGCGCTCGCGCGGACCTACGGCCGGAGCGACGTCGTTTCGTCGGGGCCCGTGATGAGCAACGTGACGCTCGGGGGCGCGGAGAGTCGCGTCGAATTCACGTCGTCGGCCGGCCTTCGCACGACCGACGGCGAGGCGCCGCGGGCGTTCGAGGTCGCGGGTCCGGATGGTGTTTTCCTGCCCGCGCGCGCCAGCATCGAGGGAAACTCCGTGATCGTCTCGAGCGAGCGCGTCAACACCGTCACTGCGTTACGCTATGCATTCGCCGACTACGCCGAGGTGAATCTCGTGAACGAAGCCGGTCTGCCCGCGCGACCGTTCCGCACGCGCCCGAGCTAGCGTTGCACTCGCCCGTGCTTCCGGCCGTCCAGGGTGCAAACGACGGCAGTGCGGCAAAAGATCGCGCGCTCCAGCGCGAACTCCGTGCTCCGTGCTCGGTAATACGGCCCTCGCCGTTTCGGCACGGCGCATGCCTGAATTCGGCCAGGAGGTCGACCATGGCGAAAGAAGCGGAAAAACAAATCGTCGAGCTCGAGCGGCAGTATTGGCAGGCGCTCAAGGACAACGACGTGCGCGTCGTCGAGCGGCTCACGGCCGATCCGTGCATCGTCACGGGCCCGCAAGGTGTCGGAGAGCTCGACAAGAAGTCGATGCTCGAGATGATGAAGAGCGCGACGTACACGCTCGATTCGTTCGAGCTCGATCGCGACATGAAAGTGCGCATGCTCGGTGACGATGTCGCCATCGTGGCGTACAAGGTGCACGAGCGGATGACCGTCGATGGTAAGCCGGTCGAGCTCGACGCCGCGGACACGTCGACGTGGGTGCGCCGTGGTGGACAATGGGTATGTGCGCTTCACACCGAAGCGCTCTCCGGTGACCCATTCGGTCGCGACAGGAACCGCAAGCAGTCCCGCGCCTCGTAACCGCGGGCTACGGCTCGAAGGATGGAAGGCGCCGGAGCGAGCGCTCAGATGTCCGCAAAATCGTAGACGTACACGTCGCTCACGCTGTTCGTGTCGTCGGGCAGCATGTTGGTCGCGTGCGAGGTGAAGACCAGCACGCGGCCGTCGTGCGAGAGCGCCAAGTCCTCGAAGCGACCGTCGGCGCCTTCGTCCGCAACGTTCGTGAAACGGTAGGTCTTGCCCGTCCGGCGATTGTGGCTCGCGAGCGCTCCGTAGGGCGTGCGGAGCGGCAGGCCGCCGCTGAGGTTCGACGCGTTCGTTTGGAACACGACGCGGCTGCCGTCGGCGCTCATGACGGGGATCGAGCTCGGACCGTCGGCTTCGGCTCCGCCGAGCGACACGCTGACGCGCTCCGTGACGCCGAGCAGGCGATCGCGCACGAAAACGTCCGCGACGCCGTTCGTGTCGTTCGGAACGATGTCCGGCCCGTCGCACGTGAACGCGACGAAGCGCCCGTCCGTCGTGAGCGTGGGCGACGAGCACTCTCCGCTCGAACGCGTGCCGTCGGGCGTAACGCCGACGAGCTCGGTCTCGCCGGTCGCGCGTTCGAGGACGTAGACGTTGCGGATACCGCCAGCGAGGCGGGCCGAGAAGGCGATGAACGCGAGATCGGCGCTCACCCGCGGGCGGTCGCGGTCGATAGCGAGCTCGGGCGTATCGCCCGCCACGACGATGCGCTCGATGCCGCCGGCGTTCACGTCGTGGACGAAGAGGTCGTCGCGGCCGTTGTCGTCGCCCGGGACGAGGTTCGACGCGGACGACGAGAAAACCACGAAGGCACCATCGTCGGAGACGAAAGCGCTCCACACGTCGCCGTTCGCTTCTGGCGGCGTGACCGGCCAGGCGCCGATCGCGGTCGACAAGAGGCTTTCGGGTTGTTCGGCGCTGAGCACGAGGCCGAGGCGTCCGCCCGGCGGCGCGCCGAGATTTTCCGCGGAAGTCAGGAGCGCGATACGCGAGCG
>DASUTR010000608.1:0-24991 GCA_036374535.1 Polyangiaceae bacterium | reverse complement strand
GAGCTCGCCGATGGCGAGCTCGGTCGCCTGGGTCGGCGTGGCCCCTGGCACGCTATCCGAGAACAGGAAGAGCAGGCCGAGGTTGTAGTGAACCTGCGCGAGCTGCGGGTCCTTCTTCTGCACCCACTCGAGCTCGCGCCGCGCCTCGGAAGGTTTGCCGAGCAAGCGGTATGCGTCGCCGAGGTTCAGGTGCGCGAGCAGGTGATCGCTGTCGTAGCGAACGGCGCCCTCGAGCAGCGGGGCGGCTCCCGCCGCGTTGCCCGATTCGAGGTAGTACGCGGCGAGGTGGACGCGCGCTTCCACGAGGTCCGGACGGAGCGCGATCGCCTTCTCGAATTCGTCGATGGCCGCAGGCCGATTGCCCTGCTCTTTCAGAATGAGGCCTCGAATCAAGCGCGCGTCCGCGTTGTTCTTGTCCCGCGGAGGATTTTCCGGTCCGTCACCGTCGAGGATCGCCTTCAGAGTGTAGAGCGACAAGTCGAGCCGGCGCGCACGGTAGTGATCGCGCGAAAGCGTCACCATGGCCGGCGAGTAGTCGGGATTTTTCTTCAGCGCTTCCTGCGCGAGCCGTTGCGCCGCGCCCGAATCGCCCTGGATCGACTTCACCTCCGCCATCGCCGCGACCACCGCGGCGCTCTTCGGCATGGCGGAGATGCGACCGTTCAAGTAGTCGACCGCTTGATCCGGTTTGCCGCTCTTCGCGAGCAGCACGGCGTACGCCGCGATCGCCGGCTCGTAGTCCGGCACGATGACGGTCGCCTGGCGATACGAGCTCACCGCGTTCGAGATTTCGTTCAGCCGTTCCTCGACGACGCCGAGCGAGTAGTACGCCTGGTACGCCTTCGAGTCCGCCTGCGTCGCACGCTGGAACTGCGTCTTCGCGCCAGAGACATCGCCGGCTTTGAACGCCGCGATCCCAGCGGCGTACGCCTGGTTCGCCGACGCGTTCATGGCTGGTCGCTCGGTCGCCTCGCCGCTCGTCGGCGCGTCGGAAATTCCGACCTGACCGCCGTCGCCCGGCGCTGCACCTGGAGCTACCGGCGTCGTCACGTCGGCCGGCGTCTGCGCGCCGGGAGCGCCCTCTTTCTTGCCACACGCGCTCAGCGCAACGAGCGCAACGAACCCCAGTGTTCTGAGCGCGGTCACGGCGCACCTCCGATGAGGACCGGCAACGGCTCGGGCAAACCTTGCGGCGGCGGTGCCGAGACCTGTCCGGGCCGCATGCGCTGGAACATGCCCTCGGTGTAGTTGAGATCCTTCACCGAGCTCGCGAACTGTTTCATCTTGGCCTCGCCGATCACTTCGGTCACGAACGCGAGACGGCGAATGGCGCGAACGACGGCGGGATTCGACACGTTGTACCGGCGAGCCAGCGTCACGGCCGTGCCGTAACGGTCGATCATGATGCGGTCGGCGCTGTCGAGCTCCTGATCGCGTTTTTGGCGCCACGCGGTCTGCACCTGCACGCGCACCTCGTCGGCCTTCGCTTGCAGATCCGGATCGTCGCTGTTCTCGGCGCGCTTGAGCAGCGCTTCGGTCTTCGCGTCGAACATCTTCAGCGCCGGCGGTCGCACGTTGTAGAGACCCGTGCGGAGCGAATCGTAGAGCGAGCCCTGGCGCGAGATGGCGGCGATCGTCCACTCCGGCGAAACGTAGAAATCGACGATGTGCTGGAGCTTGTCGAACCAGCCCTTCGCGACGCCCGCCTGATTGGCGTACTGCTTCACGACCTCGACGGTCGTGCCCTTGAAACGGTGGTGACCGGTCTCGTAGTCGAACTTCGCCTCGATCTCGCGATCGAGCATCGTGTATTCGCCCTCGGCCGCCATCTTCGCTTCGAGCGACGAGAGCGCCTTGCTCTTTCCGCCCTCCGTGGGCGCGAGTTGCCGCCACTTCGCGAACGCGGCGATGGTCGACTGCCACCACTTGTCGGCTTCACCCGACTGCTGCACCACGTGACGCGTCACCGCCGACCAGTACGCCGCCTGCACGGCATACTGCGCCGCGGCATCCTTGTTCTTGTTCGCATTGTAGAAACCGTCCATCGCGCGCTGCGCGGCGAGGCGTGCGGTCGCGTTTGCGCCCGTGTCGGGACTGAAACGATCCCAACGCTTGAGCTCCGCCGATGCGACGATGTAATCGGCCTCCGCCGATTCGGTGGGCGAGGCTCCTAGCTTCAGGAAATTCTCGCGCGCCTTAAGCATGGCCGTGCGATCGCCGAGGCTCGAATAGAGGCTCAACGCGCGTCGCGCGGCCTCGCGACGCTCGTCCGCCTTGAAGCGCGGATTTTGGCTGATTTTTTCGAACGTTTCGGCGGCGCGCGGGAAGTTGAAGAAGAGCACGTACGAACCCGCGAGGGCGTCGTAGGCCTGCTTCAGGTACTTCACGCGCGTCTCGTACTTCTGCCGGTTCGATGCCGCGGGCGGCCCCGGATCTTCGCTCGGGGCGACGGCCTGTGCGCTCGCTCCGGGAGCCGCGAATAGACCGATGCCGAGAAGTGCGCCCGAGAGGACGGCGGCGCGGAGACGCGAGGTCACTTGGCACCGCCCTTCTCGAGCTTCTCGAGCGTTGCTTCGTTTCCGTACTTGGCAATGAAGAGCTCGTACATCTCGATCGCCTTGTCGTACTCGCCGACCTGCTTGTAAGCGTAGGCGCCGTTCATCGCAGCTTCCGGAGCTTCGTCGCGGTCGGGTGCCGCCTCGAGCGCGACCTTATATGCCGCCGCGGCTTCCCTCCACTTCTTCTGGCGCGCGGGGCCCTCCGGCATCTTCTCGGCCTCGTCGTAGAGACCGCGAGCGTCGGCGTAGGCTGCGCCCTGGATGACGCGCTTGCGCAGCGGGCCTTCGGCGACGCGGCTCTCTTCGTCGAACGCGCAGCTCTTGCCCTCGGCGAGCTTGCGGCTCTCGGGGATGTTGTTCTCGAGCGCCGCCATGCTGAAGAGCTTCTCCCAGGCCTTGAAGCCCCACTCGTTCTTGCCGCAGTACTGGTCGTAGAGCGGCTTCAGCCGCGCCCGCGCTTCCGGGAACTGCCCGTAGACGAAGTGCATGTCGCCCGCCTGGAACGCATACAGAAGTCCGTTCCTTTGCGGATCGCGATCGAGCGGGAGGCGCTCGTTGTACTCGTCACGCGCGCGGATTGCCGAGACGATGGGCAGCGGAAGATTCTCGCGCACGACCTTGGCCTGATCCCCTTCGCCCACGGATTTCACCTTCTCGCGCTTCTCGATGCCCTGCTTCCCGCCCGACGTTTCGAACTTCCGGTTCTCGTCTTCGATCACTTTGTCGGCGAGCGTCACGACGTAATACGCCGAGGGCTGCAGGTACCGGTCGTCTTCGTTCGAATCACGAACGTCCACTGCCGCCACACGCGCGCGCTCGACGTCGTCGGCCGGAGGCGAGCGCTCGAGCGTCACCGCCAGCACGACGGGCCAGTACATCGCGTCGGCGAGCCAGAATCGGCTCTCGTAAGCGTCGAGCGCCGTCGGATCCTGAGCCAGGTAGCCGGCCCAGCCGGTCTCGGCGAGCCGGTACTCGGCGATGGATTTTTCGATGAGAGCTCGCTGCTCGCCCTCGTTGCGGAGCTCGAGCGCACGCTCGTAGTAGCTCCGCGCGAGATTGGTGTGATCCGCGGCTGCGCGCTTCAAGCCGCCGCGCGCGAGCAATTCGGCCGTCTGCAGCGCCTCGGGATCGTCCTTGTTCGCTTCGACCCACGGGGTAGTCCCCACGTACATCGCGAGCTTCGTGCGCGCCTCGAGCGCCTTCGAACCGTACTCGGTCTTTGCGGCGGAGCCGTCGGGAGCGAGCTTCGAGAGCTGGTCGTAGAGGTCCGCGACCTTGTTCTGCATCACCGGCGCGTCGCGATTCATCGGGAACTTCTGCAGCGTGAGCTCGAGCATCGCGACCGCGTTGCGGTTCTGGGTAATTTCGATGAACTCCTGCGCGAGGGACTTGTAGATCTCGACGGTCCACTTCTTGTCTTGCGGGACGAGCTTCGGGTCCTGGACGCGCTCGATGGCGATCGCCATTTTCTGCTCCGCGAGCAGCGGATCGAGCTCGGTGTCGAGCACGTCGCTCCTCGGGATCAGCGGCGCCTCGGGCGGTGGTCCCTCGAAATCGACGTAGGTGAGCGAGCCCGCGATGTAGGTAAACGCTTCCGAACGGAAGTCGGCGCCGGGGTCGCCGGTCTTCGCTTCTTGTTCGTCGGCGTAGTGAAGGAGCCGCACGAACTCGTCGACGGCCGCATGGTAGCGCTGCTGCTTGAAGAAGCCCCAGGCGCGCTTGTACAGCGACACGCCGTAAATGGGCGGCCGCTTGTACTCCATCGAGAGCGTGTAGGCGGTGACCGAACGGTTCAGGTTGTAGGGCCCGCCGCGCGGATCGATCTGGTCGAAGTGATAGTTGCCGATCTGCCACCAGACCTCCGCGAGGTAGCGCGGCTCGTCGCCGGGGCGCGTCTCTTGCGGAATGGGCGTGCAACCTTCGTAGGGATCGACGTACGCAAGCTCCTCGCCACCCGCCTTCGGCTTCGCGCCTTTGCCCGCCTTCGGCGCCGCGCGCCCGGCGGTTCGATCTTGATCGAGTGGGATCGGGTGACGATTCGACCACTCGTCCCAGAACTTCGGCTCGTGATCTTGGGGCTTCGCTTCGACGACGATCTTGGAGGCGTCCTTGGGATCTTCGATGAGCTTGTAGCGGTTCTGGCAAACGAGGACGTGCCAGGCCTGCTGCCCCTCGTCGATGCGCCCCGAGTCGGTGAGCACGTGGCCGAGGTAGTAGTGGACCGCGGCGACTTCGTTGTACTTCGGGAACTCGGCGATGAGGCGCCGGTAGAGGGCGATGGCAGGCTCGAGTCCCTGCGCGATGTCGCCGTCGGTCTTCTCTCGCGCGCGCTCCTCGTACAGCGCGCCGAGGCGGAACATCGCGTCGGGCGTCGCCTGCGGGTCGGCGTTCGGCCCGCTGTAGCGAGCGACGAACTCCTCCAGGCGATGGATCGCTTCGGCGCGAGCGTTTTCGAGGCCGAACTTCTCGACCTGGATCTCGCGATCGAGGCTCGAGAGCACGCGCTTTCGACGGCTTTCGTAGTGG
Organism: Polyangiaceae bacterium; assembly: GCA_036374535.1. GTDB lineage: Bacteria > Myxococcota_A > Polyangia > Polyangiales > Polyangiaceae > PMG-095. The sequence continues at coordinate 19,907 of DASUTR010000608.1, read as the reverse complement.
TGGCGCACGATCATCGTGAGCAACCGCCGGTGCTCCTTCGAATCGCGCTCGTAGTTGCGCGCCTCGTCCTGGATTACCTGGAACGCGCGAAGCTGCTCGGGTTTCGGCGGCGGCAGGGGCGCAACGGTCCTGCGCACGGACGCCGGAACGGCGGGTCGAGCGGTGGTGGCTGCGGGAGCGGCGCTCGGCGCAGCCGTAGCGGCCGGAGCCGACGAGCCCGCGGCGGCCGGAGCCGGCGAGCTCAGAGCGGCCGGAGCCGACGAAGCGGCCGGCGTCGCCGTCCCGGTGGTCTGCGAGCGAGCATCCGGCACCGCCAGCATCGAAACGCCGAGCAGCGCGGCCCCCGCGCACAAAAGCGAGCGCGTCCGGGCGATCATTGGTCCTCCTCCGCGTCCTCGAGCACCTCGCGGAGCTCGTCGTTCAACATCTGTTCCTCTCGGGCTCGCTCGCGTTGCAGGTTGCGCACGCGCTGCCGCTGTTCCTCGCGCTGCTCCCACGCCTCTTGCACGATGCCGATGTCGGCGCGAAGGACGATGCCCTTCACGCGGTCGCGCACGCGAGTGAAGTTCCGCATGGCCACCTCGCCGACCACGAGCCGCGCTTCTTGGTCCAGCTGATCGAGCCGAGCCGAGTGACTCTCGAGCGCCGTCGTTTCCGCGGCGATCTTCTGCTTGAGCGTTTCGGCGCGCTCCGCGGCGCTCCGTTCCATCTCGGCGCGTTTTCCGTCCAAAGCGAGCTCGAGCGCGTCGGCCCGCGCGAGCACCGGCTGAATCGACTTCGAGTACTCGGCCGCGTCGCCGGTGTCTTGCCCGCTGGCGCACAACGCGACCTCGCGCGCGAACACCTCGCGGAAGCGGCGTCGGACCTGATCGTCCTCGACGTAGCGTTGATCGCCGAAGCCCGACTGGGCGCGGCCCATGTCGATGCCGTCGCGATACTCTTGAATGCGCCTGCGATAGCCCTCGAGATCGCGCTCGTTCGCTTCGATCTCGAGCCGGAAGCGCTCGCGCGTCGCCGGGTCGGGATTGACGCCGTATTGCCCACCGTCGGCGAGCACGCGGCGAAGGCCGTTGATGATGGCGCCGAGCTTGTCGGCCTCGACCGTGAGGTCTTGCAGCGCCTGCGACACCTTGTTCCATTGCCTGTCGCCGGAATCGTCGCGCTTGGCGAAATCCGACGCCGTCACGGGCAGCCAGCCGAGGCGCTTCATCAGCGCGCGGCGCTCCTGACGCAGGCTCGCGAGCTCGCCGCCCGCTTCGCCCGCGACGTTGTCCATACCCTGAGCGAGCAGGCCGCGCGCCTTGGCCAGTTTGTTCGTGACCGACATGTTGTGCTCCAACGCGGCGCGGAGCTCCGGGAAGGCCTTGGCGCGCGTGGGGACGGCGAGCACCGCGTTGAGCTTCATCGCGAGCTTGCGGCTCTTCTTGATGAGCTCGCGCGAGCGCCGCGCGTCGTCGATGACGATGAACACGTTCTCGTCCTCCGCCATCTCGCGCGCCCAAGCGAGCGCGAGCGGAGGAAGCTTGTCGTCCGTTTGGATGTCGGGATCCGCCGTGAGCCGGTCGTAATAGACGGCAGGGTCCGTCGTCGACGCCATGAAGCGCTCGACTTGCTCGCGGATCGGATCGAAGCGCGTGCGCACCGACGTGTAAAGGGTGAGCGCCTTGTCGAACTCCCCGGACCGCAGCAACAGATCGGCGCGCAGGAGCGAGCCGTCCGCGATGTCGAGACGATTCGGGTCGGTGATCGTCAGCACCTCGAGTGCACGCTGCGCGCGCTGGTAGTCCCCGAGCCGAACGTAAACCCAGGCGAGCTCGTGGAGCATCGTCGAGAACTCCGGCGAGCGCCGCTCCACGTGGCTGTAGGCTTCCGCCGCCTCGGGGTACGCTTCCATCTCGTAATAGAGTCGCCCGATCGCCATCCACGCGAGGTCGATGCCGTGGCGCAGCGCCGGCGTCGTCGCGGGGATGCGCGTCACCTTGCGGAACTGTTCGATTGCGGCGCCGTACCGCGGGCGCGGCGGAGGGGCGGCCGTGTCGGGCGTGGCCGGAGCCGCGGGCGTGGCTTCTTTCAGCAGGATGACGCCGAGTAGGTACTGCGTTTGCAGCGTGTACTCGGAGTTGGCGGGCACGCCGTTCACGGCGTTCTTCGCCGCCGCGAAATCGCGGCGCGCGAACAGGGCCTTCGCTCGCGCGTACCCGAGCGAACCCGTCGTGTCGGCGACCGGCAGGGAGTCGAGGCGCGAAAATACGTAGTCGAGGCTGCCGAGGTCACCCGTACGCAACGCGACATCGACGAGCCGGCTCAGGCTGCGCCCGGCGTAGGTGCCGTATTGCGGCTTCGCGGCACCGTCGAGGATTTCGCGGTAGTGGCGGCGCGCGGAAAGGTACTGGCCCGATTGGAAGTACGCTTCGCCGATGAGAAAGCTCGCGTCGGCGTAAGCGTTCTCGGGCATCTGACCCTGGCGGTAGAGCTCGAGCACCTTGGACAGCTGGTCGATCGCCGCGTCGTAGTCGCGCGTGCGCAGCAACATGTCCCCCGCTGCGACGCGTTGCGCCGGGGTCGGTGGCGGAAAGCGCAGCCGCGACGGATCGGGCGCCTTGGCCAGATCCGACTCGGCCGCGCGAATTGCCTGCTCGGCGCGGCCTCTCGCCTCGTCGGCGTCGATGGCGAGCGCGGGGCGCGCGACCGCCGAAAGCAGGGCCCCGAGCGCGAGCGCAAGGCCACCGACGGCTCGCATCACTTCCCTCCCGTGCCGATCGAAATTCCGCCGGAGGCGTTGCCCGAAGCAGCCGGCGCGGAGCTCGACCCACCCGCGGGCTTGCCTTCACCGCCGCTGTTACTGAGCGTTTGCTGCCAGCGAATCGCCGGACGTTCTTCGAGCGGCGTCGTCACGTCGCCCTTCTCCCAGACCACGGCTTCGAGTTTGACGGCCTTCCCTTCCGTGACCGTGAACGAGTGCGTCGCCGGAACGTTGAACTTGTATCCGCGCAGGTAGGAGAAGACGCCGTAGCCGTGGCCGCGCAGCTTGAGCACCACCTGCAGCGTGTGATCGCCCGGCGGAACCGACCCGCTGAAGATCGGAATTTCCTTCTGGTCCGCGAGCGCGCCCGAATCGTCCTGCTTGTTGTATTGCACGGCGCCGTCGAGCACGAACGTCGCGCCGGTCAGGTGAAACGCGTTCGATAGCTCGTTTTTGAAGACGATTTCGGCGTGGGCGCCGCCGACGCCACCCGACAGGATGGTGTCGCTCAGCAGGCTCAACCGCGTGTGACTTCTGCGGATTTGCTCCTTGAGCTCGTCCACGCGCTGCTCGAGATCGCGAAGCCGGACGACATAGGTCGCGCCATCGAGCGGCTGTGAAGACGCCGTCGTTGCCGTCGTCGCGGGCGGCGTCGCCGTCGTGGGCGACGCCGGCGCAGCACTCGTTGCGGGCGCAGCACTTGCTGCGGGCGCGGCGCTCGTCGTGGGCGCAGCACTTGCTGCGGGCGCCGTGCTCGCCGCCGGCGCGGCACTTGCCGCGGGCGCGGCGCTCGTGGGCGCCTTGGTCCCTTGCGCGAACGCGGGAACGACACCAGCCAGTGCCGCTGTCGCGGCAAACCAAAAAGCCAACACCGAGCGATTCATTTTCCCTCGTTTTGCGGGTCGCAAACGTTTGGCAGCCGCGATGGGTGAAGGGCCTTGCTCCGCAACCACCAGCGACTGGGAGCCGAACTTTACGCTTTCGGCGTTTCGGGGGAAGAACCTTCTTTGCCACGCTCGGGGGTTCGACCCCCCCGCGACCGCGCGGTGCTCTCGGGCGGTCGCCCGGCTCGCTCGAACCCGCCTGGTCCATGAGCCACGATTGACCGGCCAGCGGACCACTCGATGTATTCGGCTTATTTCTCGGCCTCTTGCCATGCAGATGGCACCGGCGTAACTCTGACTTCGGCGCCGCGGCGTAGACCGAAAGCCTGGCTGGGACGTCCTTAGGGACGTGAGGGTCGCCCTCCAAAGCGGTCCCCCAGTGTGGCATCTCCCGCCGGCGTTCGGCTTCGTGCTCATGGCCGCCGCCCCGGGTGACGCAACCGACGAAACGCTGATGGTCCGCTACCAGCGCGGCGATCGGCAGGCGTTCGCCGCTCTCGTACGACGTCATCACCGGCCTCTCTACAACTTCGTGCTCCGCCAGCTTCACAAGCAACCCGCCGCCGAAGACGTGACGCAGGAGGTGTTCCTGCGCGTCGTGCAGAACGCGAGCGAGTTCAAACACGAAGCCCGCTTCTCGACGTGGGTCTACACCATCGCCCGTAACCTCTGCATCGATCACTTGCGGAAGGCCGCCCACCGGCGCCATCCATCGCTCGATCAACCGTTCGGTCCGGGTGACGACGCGCGCGCTCTCGGCGACGCGATCGCCGACGCGCACCCGAACGCGAGCGCCGAGCGGAGCGCCGCCTCGTCGCAGATGATGACGATTCTCGTTCAGGCCGTAGAATCGTTGCCCGAAGAGCAGCGCGAAGTGTTCTTGCTGCGCGAGGTCGCGAACTTGCCGTTCAAGGAGATCGCGGAGGTCACGCAGGCTTCTGAAAATACAGTGAAAAGCCGCATGCGTTACGCGCTCGATCGGCTTCGCACGCGGCTCGCCGATTTCGAGGAGTACGCCCGTGCGCTGCGCTGACATCTGCAAAATGAGGCACGATGGACTGTGAGCGTTTCGAACGCGTCGTCCTCGAGCTCCTCTACGAGGAGCTCGACGAGCTCACGGCCGCGTCGGCGCGCCGGCACCTCGAGCATTGCGCGCGCTGCCAGGCGATCGCCCAGGGGCTTCGGGCGACGCGCGAGGTCGGCGCGCTACCGCTCGTCGACCCGCCCGAGGGGCTCGAGCTCAGGATCCTCGACGCAGAGCGCAAGGCGCGCGCGGGATTGCCGATCGGAAAACGCGTCGGGCGCGCCGTCTCCGTGCTCGCGGGATACGCAATGCGACCGCAGCTCGCGATGGCGGCGCTCCTGCTCCTCGCCATCGGCTCGAGTCTCATCTTCCTTCGCGGACGCCCGGGGGATCGCGAGCGCGTTCAGGTGACGGAGCGCGGCGCACCCGAGGGCGACTCCGATTCCGTGGCGATTTTGCCGATCCCGGCGACGGAGCCGGCGCGGATTTCGGAGGTGGTCAAACCCGCCGCCTCCGCCGTCGCTCAGGCGCCCAAGGCGGAGAGCGACAAGTCGAGCGAGGGAACGGCCGCCGGAGATTCGGAAGGCGACTCCGCGTTCGACGCTGCCCTCTCGGCGTTCAAGGACGGGCGCTACGGCGAAGCGCGACGCCAATTCGACGACGTCGCGGCACGCGGCGGCGGGCAAGCCGCCGAAGCGGCGCTCTACGCGGCGCAGGCTGCGAAGAACGGCGAAGGCTGCGCTGTCGCGGTGTCACTCTTCGATCAAGTCGCCACGCGCCACCCGGGAACCCGCTTCGGTTACGACGCGACGTGGCAGGCGGCGAACTGCTACGAGACCCTGGGCGATACGGAGCGCGCGAAGCGGAGCTATCAGGCTCTGCTCGACGACCCGAGTTACGGAGAGCGCGCGAAGACGAGCCTCGGCGCGCTCGAACGCGCCGACCAGCAGCCCGTCGAGATGGCGGCGCGCAAGGCCGCCGCGCGCGCGGCAACTCCGCCGGCTGCGGGAGCCGGCGCGCCGGCGAAGGCCGGACCGCAACAAAAAGCGAAGCCCGCGGCGCCGGCAGCCGTCGACGTGGAGCAGCAGAGCAACGTCGGCGAGAGCCGCTGAGCGGGTCAGCCGACGGCGGGCGTTTCGGAGCCCGAACCCACGAACGCTGCGTTCGTTCCCGCCTCGCCGAGCTCGACCTCGGCGCTCGTCACGACGTCGAGCTTACCGTCCGGTGGCTCGAACGGCGCGCGACCGATCTGCACGGAGCCGAACTTCGGAAAGAACGGCGCGAGGAGGTAGATCTTCGCGAAGTACCACCACATGTTGTGCTCGATGAGCCGCGGGTCGATCTTCGGCGCGAGCTCCTGGTGGAGTTCACGGAGCTTGCTCCAGTGCGTGCCCGGATTTTCGTGGTGCGCAGCGTGATAGCCGTTGTTGAAGAGGAGCAAGTTCACGAGCTTGCCGTCCCAGCTCCGCGAATGGTTGTGGAGCGACCACGGATCGGTGTGAACGTGCTGCTCGTAGTTGAACAGCATGATCGTCCAGAGCGCGAAGAACGCCGGGATCGCGCACACGAGGACGTAGAGCAAGAGGCCCTGCCCCACACCGTGCAGCGCGACGGCCGCGGCGAGCAGCGCCAGGTGAATGCCGATGAACCACGCGTACTGGGTCACGATTCGGCCGTAGAGCGGGCGGTTCTGCTCGCGCGCCTTCTTGATGAACTCGCGAATCGGGTAGCCCTGGTAGTAGCTCGACACGAAGAAGTACGAAGCCGCCACCCAGATGTTGTGCTTGTTCGTGAAGCGCCACGTGATTGTCGCGTCACCCGCGCGGTTGACGTACTTGTGGTGGTTCAAGTTGTGCGTCGGGATCCAGGCGAACACGGGATAGCCGTAGAACGTCGAGATCACGATCGCGAACACCTGGTTCGCGCGCTTGTCCGAGAACGTCGGGCAGTGGTTGTGGTTGTGCGCGACGGTACCGAGGGCGAGCGCGAAGTACGCGTTCAGCCAGAAGAGCCAGGGAGCGTATTCGGGGCGCGCGTATTCGAACGCGAGCAAACCGGCGGCCATGAACACCCAGAGGAACGTCCGGTAATCGGCGGCGAAGCGAGGTCGCATGGGAGCGAAAGCCGAGCGCGGAGGAAAGGGGCGCGAGGCGGCCCCTTTTTGGCAGGATTTAGCGCTTCAGGCAAGCCGCGCGGCCGAATACGGGTCGGGCCCCGAGGAAACCCGGGCGAACCGCGCGCGTAAGGCGCTTCGCATCAGTTCGAGGAGCTTCGAACGTACGCGATCGTCCGCACGGCTTCGATGAGCCGCTCTCGATTCTCTTGCGTGAGGTCCATGAAGCGGACGCCCATGCCGGGATTGGGATTGCTCGCGAGCATGCGGATGGGGTTGACCCACGCCACCTGTCCCTTGAGGACGAGCGTGTCCGCGCTACCCGGCGGAGCGAACTTCAGCGTGAGACGGGTCCCGACCTCGAGCGGCTCGTCCGTGCGTACGAAGATGCCGACCTCGGAGATGTTCGTGATGTTCGCGTAAAGGAACGTGTCCTCCGTCTCGCAGTCGACGGACCACGTCACGTCGACACGATCGGCGCTGCGACGGTCGGACGGGGGGACGTCGGAGACGTGGCGCTGCGACTTGGGAGGAACGCTGCTCACGCTTCGCCCTTAGCGTTGATCGCGGCGGCTGTCACGCCGCCGAGGATTCCGAGTCCCCACATACCGGGTCATTCGACAAAAACGGCGCTCGGGCCGGCCGCGCTCGCCCTCAGCGGACGACGAGCGGGCCGCCCTGCACCCGGTCCTCGTGATGGGCGCCGCGCTTGACCGGCATGCGGCGGCTGCCCGCGTAGAGGCCGAAGTAGACCTGATACGTGCCGGGCGTGAAGTTCGGCTCGAGCTCGATCTCATGGCGATCGGCGATGAGGTCACCGACCTGCCACAACGCGAACGGATAGCGGCCGTCGAGCGTCTTGTGATCTCCGTTGAAACGCCGCTGAAATCCGTCGATGTGCAGGAAGGTTTCCCAGGTCCCCGAAATGCGCGCCATCACCCGGTAGTAGATGACGAAGCGGTAGCGGCGCCGCGGCACCACGTCTTTTACGGCACGATCGTCGAGATCCGTCACGTCCCAGCCGAGCACGTCGAGCTGTTCGCCGAGGTTCGCGTCGACCACTCGCGTCGGACGGGGCTCCTTGCCGAGGAGGTAGGCGTCGAGCGGGTTTTCGTTGCGCTCGCCGGGACGAAGCTGATTGGAAACGAGGAGGATTTCGCTGGTGTGGGCGTCGAGCACGGGCAGATTCGACGAGCGCGAAATGCGGGCGCGATAACGTGCGTTGAGCGACGCGAGCCCATCCGCGCGCAGGACGAGAAACCGGCGCCCGCCTGGCTCGAGCAGCCAGCGGTACGCCTCTTCGGCGCCGCGGAACGGCTCGACGTTGCGGCCGGCGTAGTGCGTCGCGAGCGTGCTCGACGTGCCGATCATGCCGAGCGGCTCGCCCGGTCGCGCGAAGCGGCGGTAGGCTTCGTAGCTCTCCTGGGGTGAAAGCTGATCGGCGAGCGCCGGGTAGTAACCCAGGCTGAGCCACGCGCCGAACAGCGCGACGGCCGCGGCTGCCAGCGAACCGCGGCGCGGGATCAGCCCGGCGACACGCGGGTTTTCGCGCGCGCGGTCCACGAAACGGAAGGCGTCACGCGCAGCCATGAGGAGAAGCGGCAGAAATACGAGCGCGGGCACGACGAGAAACCCGTAGAGCGCGAGCGGCCGGAAGAGCTCGCTTCGCGTGACGAAGCGCTCGAGCGCCGCGACGTGCCGCCCGAGGAGCTCGAACAACATGAAGCCGAGCGCCGCGGCTTCGACGACCAAAAGCCCGAAGAGCAAGTTGCCGTTCCAGAGATCGCGCAGCGTCCTGAACCACGCGAAGACGCTCTCGTTCGAGAAAAGGGGCGCGCTCCGCTCCCCTTCCTGGGTCGCAAGCACGAAGAGACCCGCCGCGCCCACCGTCCCCAGCGCGAATACCCCGGACCCCACGTCGCGAAAGCTTTCGGGGAACTTCAGCGCGCCGAGACCGAACACCGACAGGAGCTCTTCCGGGAAGTTCCTGAAATCCACGAGTAAGAGCAGCGCGAGCGCGGCCGCCATCAAGCCGAAGGCGCGCGACGCCGGGGCGCCGAGGTCGATGTCGCGCAGGACGAGCGCGACCAGGATCGCGAGCGGCGCGACCGCACCGAACGGAAGCACGCCGGCGTACGGGGCGAGCCCGCCCCACGCCGTGACGGCGACGGCCAGGACCATCACGAGCGTGGCGCGGAGGCCCGCGACGGGCCCCGCCGGCTCCCCTCCCCCCGGCGACAGCGCGAGCCGCGCGAGCGCCGGCGGGAGCAACGCGCTCCAGGGGAACAAGCCGTGACCGAGCTGATGTACGACGGCGTCGAACGTCGGCGCGCTCGCGGGCGGCGAATAGCCGAAGCCGAGCGTCGCGAAATAGCGCTCCGGCTCGTGGAGGGCTCGTTGCAGCGCGGCGAGCCCGAACAGCGTCGCGGCCGCGCCGATGGCGAGCACGAGCGCCGCGAGCGCCGTACCGAGCCGCTCGTCGCGACCGGCGCCTGCCATGCGCGTCGTTACCCAACCGAGGCCCACGCCGAGCGCCGGCACGGCGACGCCCAAGAGGAGCCCGCGCGAGAGACCTCCGCTGGCGAGCCCCACGAGACCGACGGCGAACCAGGTGAGACGCGCCGCCCGCGGGGTCGAATCGAAGAGCGCGAGCGCGAGCCCCGCGACCGCGAGCGCGAGGCCCGCCATGGTGACGGCGTCCCCGAGCATGGTGCGCGCGTGCGCGAAGTAGAGCGGCATCGTCGCGAGCACCAGCACGCTCAGCGCCGCGGCCGCGCGGTCCGCGAGCCGCGCGACCAGCGCGTACGTTGCGACGAGACCGAGCATCGCCCACACCGCGAGGGGCAAGCGCCCTGCCCATGCCTCGAGCCCGAACAGACGCAATCCAACCGCCATCGACGTGAACGGCAGCTCGCCGCGGTCGACTTCTCCGCGCGACGGGAGCGTGTTCGCGACCCCGTCGATTTCGAGATCGGTCGCACCGAACCAGTGCAGCGCGATGCGCCGCGCGAGGTCGATGGCGCGGAGCTCGTGCGGATCCCAGAGCCCGTAGCGTGCGAGCGGAATGACGAGGCTCGCACAGCTTGCCACGAGCACCGCCACGGGCCCGAGCGCGGCGAGCCGTTCGACCCGGGTCGGGCTCTGTCGCGCGGGGTGCATGTTCGAGGCAGCGTTTCTAATACAAACCCTCGCGCGGGGAACGACCGAGAGCGTCGAAGGCGAGCCCGAGCGTCGCCCCGGCGCCGAATTGCCGCCCGCCGACGCGCTCGGACTCCGCCTCGCTCGAGGGCCCGGTCGTGAGGTCCCGGCCGACACCCGCCGCGAGCGAGACGTGGACGTCGAGGCGGAGCTCCGAGAATGGCCGAAACGGGCGCCGGAAGTCGGCCCCCGCGCCCAGGGCCGCCACGTGCCGATCGAAATCGACGAGCAGCGTCTGCTCCTGGCGAGCCGGCACGACCGCGGCCTCGTACGCGTAGCCGGCGCGCGCCTTGAGCTCGAGCGAGCGGCCGACTTCGAAGCGGTGCTCGAGGCCGATCCGCGGCACCCAGCGATCGCGAAATACGACCGGAACGGGCACGGGCGTCTGCTCCGGCGGCGTGACGACGACGCCGGGCGGCGGCTCGATCTCGAGCGTCGTCTCGGGCGCCGCGAACGGGCTCGGGTACGACGACCACCCCTCCCAGTCGAGCTGCGCGCTCACGCGAAAATCGGGGAGCGGGCGCGCCGTCGCGCCGAGCGCGAGCGTGGCGGGAACGAAGGCGAGGCTCGCGCGGGTCTCGAACCGGTAGCGCACGGGGACGCGCGCCGTGCCGAGCAGCGCCGTGCCGTCGAGCTCGCCGGCGACGCGTTGCTCGATCGTCGCCGCACCGCGGTACGCGACGCCGAGCACGAGTGCCTTCGACGCCGTGATCGTCGCGCCGAACAGGGGATAGCGCACGGAGACGAGGTCCGCGTCGACGGAATGCCGCAGCTCCGAAGCGTATTCGTTCCCGCTGCCGTCGGCCGCCACGGCGTTGCCCTCGACGCGGAAGCCACCCTGCGCCGCCGCGAGGAACCCGACGCCGCCGCCGACCGCGAGCCAGGGCAGCGGGCGGATCGCGAGAGCCAGCCCGAGATCGAGCAGACGGGGGCCGGCGTCGTCGAGCGGGTAGTACGCGACGGTGGGATCGGCGTTGTGGAGCTTCGAGAAGCGGCCGTCGGGGAGCGACAGCGCTAGCCCGAACGCCACGGGGACCGTGAGCACCGAACCCGGAACGACGGCGCCGAAGTCGAACGCCGGAACGGCGGGGAGCCCGGTGTCTTCGCCGTCGATCGAAAAATCGTAGGTGCTGACGCTCGTACCGAGCGAGAGCTCCGTATCGGCAGCGTGCACGAGCGCCGCCGGGTTTTCGAAGACGGCGCCGCCGCCGTGGGGGTCGGCGACGTCCGCGCCCGCGAACGCTTGCGCGCGGGAGCCGAAGCCGGAGCTCGCGCTCGGGCTCGCCCCGGCGAGCTCGGGCGCCACGGTGACGGAGACGCCGAGGACGACGGCGAGAACGCGCGCCACGCTGCCGCGTCGCGCCGTCATAGCCCGAGCCTCGCGCCGAAGACGAAGGTCTGGACGTGCCCGCTCGTTTCGATCGTCTCGCCGCTCGTCTTGTCGTGCGTGCGAGGTGCGAGGAGGTCGAAGCGGAACGCGGCGTCGAGCGAGAGCGGCAACATCCAGTCGGGGGGGAGCCCGAGCGAGTAGCCGAGCGCGAATCCGTGCCGGGCCGAGTCGAATCGGTTCGTCGCGCCGCGCTGCTCGGGCAGCGCCGCGGGAACGAACGAGTAGCCGGCGCGCAGCACCGCACTCATTCGATCGATCGCGAATTCGTGGCTCCCCGCGAGCCGCAGCACGACGATGTCGCTCGCGTCCGGAGGCGACGGCGCGCTCGAGCCGCACGTGACCACGTCGTCGGGACACTCGAGCGTCGAGCCGAGCGTGCCGGGGTAATCGGACCAGCGCTCGTAGCCGATCGCGAGCAGGCCCGTCGTTCGCTCGAAACGACGCGAGACCTCGGCGTCCACGCGCAAGGGCTCGTAATGAGCGACGCCGCGGACGTGCATGGGCGGAAGCCGGATGCCGCCGAGTCCCGACGTCGCGAGGGTCACGTCGAAGTTTGCCCGCAATGCCGTGCGCAGCGTCGCGCCAATCGAGAAATCGCCGCCGGGGTCGAACCCGAGACCGAAGACGGGAGCGGCGGCGGGCACGAGCTCGTTGTCGACCACCTGCATCGCGACGCCGTCGCTCTGCTTCACGCCGACCGTTCCCGTGAGCGCCGCGAGCACGCGCACGCCGAGCCCGAACGAGAACATCGATGCTCGGACACCCAGCCCCGCGGTGAGATCGAACGCGCTCGCGCGGCGGACGAGCAGGGGAAAGTCGGGCTCCTCGGCGAACGGGAGCCGGGCGCGCACGATGTAGTCGGTCGGGCTTCCGCCGAACAGACCGAACGCGCTCTCGACCTCGCCGTCGGACAGCGGCGCCGTCACGCCCAGGAAGAACCCCTTCTCGCTCTCGACCGAGAAGGGCTCCGTCGCCCCGTTCCGATCGAGTTCGAGCACGAAGCGCGACGCCCGCAGGCCGAAGGCGAGCTCTTTCGTGGCGGGAGCGAGCCGCGCCGGGTTCACGAGGGCCGACTCGGCGTCGAGGGCGAGCGAGGTGCCCGCCCCGGCGAGCGCGGTGCTCTGCGGACCCGTGCCGATGAGGTCCGAGGGCGTGGCCGAGGCGTGCCGGGGGGCCACGGTAAGCCCGGCGAGGAGCGCAAAAGCGCCCACGGCGATGCTGGGGCGGCACCTGATTGCGTGCCTCTGGCTCGTGGGCCGTTTCAAGCCGAAGCGAGGCTACCATGGCGTCCGGCGCCGACGGCTGGTACCTCGCCCTCCCCAAGCATGCGCTTTGCGACCGTGGCCATCGTCGGCAGGGCGAACGTCGGAAAATCGACGTTCCTGAACTCCGCTCTGCGCGAGCCGCTCGCCATCGTCTCGCCGAGGCCGCAGACGACGCGAACCAATCTGCTCGGCGTCGTGAACCGGACGGACGCCCAGCTCGCGTTCCTCGACACGCCCGGGCTGCACAAGCCGCGCTCCGAGCTCGGGCGGCGCATGAACGCCGCGGCGCTCGAAGCGGCGCGTCTCGCCGACGTCTTGCTGTTCATGACGGACGTGAACGTCGACGGCGCCCGCCGCAAGGCTCTCTCGCTTCACCCGGAAGACACCGAGCTCCTCGCGCGGTTGCCCGAGCGCACGCCGGCCGTCGCAGCCGTGAACAAGATCGATCTGTGCCGCGACAAGGGGCGCGTGCTGCCGTTGCTCCTCGAGCTCGAGAAGGCGCGCGAGTTTTCGGCGATCGTCCCGGTGAGCTTGCGCGACGAAAGCGACGTCCCTCGCTTGCTCGACGCGCTCGTGGCGGTCGCGCCCGATGGCGAGCCCGGCCACGCCGGCGAGACGCTGACCGATCGTCCCACCTCGTATTTTGCGGCCGAATACGTGCGCGAAAGCGTGCTGCTCGCGACGCGCGCGGAGGTTCCCCACGCCGTCGCCGTCTCGATCGACGAGTTCATCGAGGCGCCCGAGCTCGTGCGTATTCGGGCGACGCTGCACGTGGAGAAACCCGGCCAGCGCAAGATCGTCGTCGGCACGGGCGGCACGACCATCCGCGACATCGGCATCCACGCGCGCAAGCGCATCGAGGCGCTCATCGAGCGCAAGGTGCACCTCGAGCTCTTCGTGCGGATCACGCCGAGCTGGCGCGACACCCCGCGCATGCTCGCCGAGCTCGGGCACGAGCCGTCGGGCGAGCGGGCGAAAGCGCCGCCTGCCGCGCGCGCGCGGCGCGGGAGGAAGCGATGACGCCGATCGTCGCCGTCGTCGGTCGCCCGAACGTCGGCAAGAGCACGCTCTTCAACCGCATGGCGGGCGGCAAGTTCGCCATCGTCGACGACATGCCCGGCGTGACGCGCGATCGGCACGAAGCGCTCGCTCACTTCCACGGGCGCAACGCCGTGCTCATCGACACGGGCGGCTTCGATCCTCAGAGCCTCGATCCGATGCAGCAGGGCATCATCCGGCAGGTCCGCATCGCGATCGACCAGGCCGACGTGGTCGTGTGCGTGTTCGACGGCTCGCTCCCGCCCACGGAAGCCGACCGCGAAGCCGTCGATCTCTTGCGCCGCTCGAACAAGCCCGTCATCTACGTCGCGAACAAGGTCGACACCGACGCGCGACGCGCAGACGCGAGCGAGCTCTACGCGCTCGGCCTCTCCGACATCATCGCGATCTCGGCGCTGCACGGGCGCGGCACCGCCGAGCTCGCGGCGGCCGTCGCCGCGCGCCTGCCGAAGGTGGACGACGACGAGCCCGCGGACGACGATACGCCGCGGGTCGCGCTCGTCGGACGGCCGAACGCGGGAAAATCGTCCTGGCTCAATCGGCTGTCGGGCGAGGAGCGTTCGCTCGTGGACGACCGGCCTGGCACGACGCGCGACCCCGTAGACAGCCGCGTCACCATCGCGGGGAAGGAGTTCGTCGTCGTCGACACCGCGGGCATTCGCCGGCGCTCGCGCGTGGAGCACGGGCTCGAGCTCGCGAGCGTCATGCGCTCCATCCGCGCCATCGAGCGGGCACAGGTGGTCGTCGTCCTGTGCGACGCGAGCGAAGGCGTCGCCGAGCAGGACGCGCGGCTGCTCGGCCTGTGTATCGAACGCCGGCGCGCCATCGTGGTGGGGCTCAACAAGATCGACGTGATTCCGCGCAACAAGCGCAAGAAAATGGTCGAAGATGCGCAGCACGCCCTCGCCTTCGCGCGCTGGGCGCCGCTCATCGGCCTCTCCGCGAAGACCGGGGCCGGCTACGAAGAGCTCGCGCGCTCGGTCGTCACGGCCTCGGAAGAGATCCACCGGCGCATCTCGACCGCCGAGCTCAATCGCTTCTTCCGCGACGTGCTCGAACGGCAGCCCCCGCCGACGCACGGCGGCCGCGCGCCGCGCATCTATTACATCACGCAGGTCGAATCGTCGCCGCCGCTCTTCATGGCCTGGACGAACGCGCCGGACAGCATCAAGGCGAGCTACAAACGCTTCGTGGAAAATCAGATCAGAAAAGCGTTCGGCTTCCAGTCGATACCGGTCACCGTACTTTACAAGGAACGCGACCGGCGCGCCTGAACGCCGTCGCGCCCCGTCGCTCAGACGAGGCGCGCGCTCAGCGGCAAGAGCTCGCCCAGATTGTGCACGTCGACGGCGAGCAGCGGCAGCTCGATGCGGAGCGGCGGCGTCGGCGCGACGCTCGGCAGCCGTTCGTCGAGACGCGCGAGCTCGGCCGCGTCGAGCGCCGCTTGGGCGTCTTCGTCGGCGAGCGCGCGTAAAAGATCGTCCGCGAGCTCGCTTCCGAGACCGAAACGCGCGAGGGCAAAGGCCGCGTCGTCGCGCGTCGTAGCGGCACCCGCGCGCCGATGGACGCGGTTCAGCACGACGGCGTCGCCGCGCAAGCCGAGCGTGCGTAAACGACCGAGGAACAGCAACGCTTCGTCGAGCGCGGGGCGCTGAGGTGCCGACACGATCACGTAGGCGAACCCCTCGCCTCGAAAAGCGCGCGAAACCGCGCGCGCGCGCTCTTTGAACCCGCCGAAAAGGTCGTTGAGCTCCGTGACGAACTCGGCCATGTGCTCGAGAAACCCGCGGCCCGTGAGTCGTCCCACGCCGCGAAGAATGCCGGCGACGCCGCGCGCCAGCACGCCGAGCCCGAGCCTACGATTCGGCTCGAAAGCCTCGACGAGCCAACGCATCGCAGGACTGTCGAGCGCCTCGACGAGCCGCTCGGGTGCTTCGAGAAAATCGAGCGCGTCGCTCGTGGGCGGCGTGTCGAGCACGACGAGATCGAAGCTCGGGTCGTCGAGGGCGGCGAGCACCTTCTCCATGGCCATGTACGACTGCGTTCCGGCGAGGCTCGTCGATACGTACTGATAGAAGCGGTTATCGAGGATGCGATCGCGCACCTCCGCGCTCGGCGCGTGCCTTGCGACGATGTCGTCGAACGTCCGCTTGGTGTCGAGCATCGACACCGTGAGACTCGCCTCTTTCGGCAGACCGAGCGCCTGCAGGCGTTTGGGATCGACGACGAGCGTTTCGCCCCGCGTGCCCGCGAGGCCGAGACTGTCGGCCAAGCGCTTGGCGGGATCGATGGTGAGGCAAAGGACGCGCCGCCCGCGACCGGCGGCGCCGAGCGCGAGCGCGGCCGCGACCGTCGTCTTGCCGACGCCTCCGGCGCCCGCGCACACCAGCACCCGCCGCGTTTCCACGAGTTTGGCGAGGGTCACGTCGTGTCGTCATAGCGCCGACCGCCGACGAGCGCGAGAGCCGTCGCAGGGTCGCTCACAAACTTGGCCGTGCCGTACGCGCCTCGATAGAGACGTCGGGCCATGCTGCCCTCTGCCCACCCGAACGGTGAAATCGAGCGCCGGCGCGACCGGACCGAGGAGGCTCTGAGCGCGCTCACCCGGCTTCTGGACGCGGCGCGGAAGCGTTCCGGAATCGAGGCGCTCGCCATTGCGGAGCCAGGGGGTTTCCTGCTCGCTGGAGCCGGACCCGCGCGACTCTGTGACGAAATGGCGGCCTTCGCGCCGCTCGCCACGCCTCCGGCCGCGAACGACGCGGTGCCGTCCCGGCTCGACGTGTTCGAGCGCCGGGCGCTCGTCCAGCGACTGGCGGTCGACGGTGTGGAGCTCATCGTTTGCGGCGTGGGCGACGGCGAATCGACGCGGCGCGAGCTCGGAAGCGTAGCCGAAGGCTGCACTCGCATTCTCGGAGCCGGACGCGGCGTCCGCCTGCCGTAGCATTCTGCGGCGCGGAACCTCGCATCCCGGAGAAAGGGATGGTACGGAGCGCTGCTTGCGCGGCTTCGTGGACCTCCACTGCCATTTCGTGCCGGGTATCGACGATGGAGCTCCGTCGGAGGAGGAAGGCCTCGTCATGCTGGAGCGGCTTCACGCGCTCGGCTTCAGCACCGTCGTCGCGACGCCGCACATGCGCCCGGGCAGGTTCGACAACGAGAAGGCCGATCTCGTCTCGGCGTTCGAGGGCATGCAGCCGGCCGTCCGCTCCCGTTCCGGGTTGCCGGAGGTCGCCCTGTCGAGCGAGCATTTCTTCGACGACGTGGTTTACCAAAGGCTCCTCGCGGGCGCCGCGCTTCCCTACCCCGGCGGCCGGGCGGTCCTCCTCGAGTTCTGGGGCAACGAGTTCCCGGAGACCGTCCAGCATCGCATCTTCGACCTACGCCAGCGCGGCTTGCTCACCGTGATCGCTCACCCCGAGCGCTATCGCTGCTTCTGGCGCTCCCCGGAGATCCTCGAACGGCTGGTGGATTCCGGCGCCGCGGCGCTGCTCGACACCGCGGCGCTCGTCGGTAAGTACGGCCGCGAAACGAAGCGCTGCGCCCTCGAGTTGCTCGAGCTCGGCGTCTATCACGCAGCGTGCAGCGACGCACATCGCGTCGAAGACGTGGTCGAAGTGGAGAAGGGCATGCGCGTCATCGGCGAGACGTACGGCGACGACGAGCTCGAGTACCTCTTCGGCCGTGGACCGCGGGCAATTCTTGCCGGCGAACGGGCGGAATGAGCACCGAAGAGACGAGGCCTCGCCTGGAGCTCGGACGCCGGTTTTGGCCGAAGCTCGCGCTGTCGCTCGTCATCACGGCGGGCTTCGTGTTCCTTTTGCAGGCCGGGGCCCTCAAGCTCAAGCCGAGCAACGAGGCGCTGTCGCGCGTCAGCGTCGGCACCGTCGTTCTCTATTTCGCCGTCTTTTCCGTCATGAACTTCGTTCGTGCGGCGCGCTGGTCGCTCCTACTCGCTCCGATCCAACGCGTTCCGCTCGGAACCGTCGTGCGCATCGCGTTCATCGGCTACCTCGCGATCGCGCTCTTGCCGTTCCGCATGGGGGAAGCGGCGCGACCGCTGCTCATCCGTCGTGACGCCAAGGTGAACGCGTGGGCGGCCACGGGCACCATCGGCGCCGAGCGGCTCATCGACGGTCTCGTGGTCAGCGTGCTCTTGCTCACGGCTCTCGCCGTTGCGCGCCCCATGGCCGAGCTGCCCGATCACATCGGCAACCTGCAGGTGCCGGTACGCATCATTCCGAATCTGGCGCTCGGCATGGCGTCGGTGTTCGCGGTCGGTTGCCTGGGCATGGGACTTTTCTACCTCTTGCCCGCGTGGACCGAACGCGTGACGCTCGCGGTGCTCGGGCCATTCTCGAAGCGCTTCGCGCGCTGGATCGCCACGCGCCTCGGCGAAACGGCGCGTGGGCTCGGGTTTCTCACCGAGCTCCGCTATTCGATCCCGTTCGTGCTCGCGACGGTCGCGTATTGGCTCATCAACGCCGCAGCCTGGTGGATCCTCGCGCAAGGCGCGGGGCTCGGGGCGATTGGCTATTTTCAAGCGGTAGCCGTGATGTGCGTCGTCGCGCTCGGCATCGTGGTGCCGGCCACGCCGGGCTTCTACGGCGCCTTTCAGCTCGGAATCTACGCCGGCCTCGCGATGTACCTGCCGCCCAAGGACGTTCAGGACGCCGGCGCCGTGTACGCCTTCTACGGCTACCTCTTACCGGTCGGGTTCACCGTCGCTTTCGGCGCGGTCGCCGCGCTCATTCGGCCCGCGACCGGCAAAGTTGGCCCGGAGGGCGATTCTCGGTTAGCCGCCGAGTGATGCTCCGCCGAAGACCCGCCGCCGTCCTCGCCGCGCTCGGACTCGCCGCGCTGCTCGTCGTCGGCAGCGCGCGCGCCCGCGTCGAGGCGGACTCCGGGTACACGAAGACGCAGACGTATAGCGGGGCGCTGCGCTATTTGCGCGTCGATCTCGGCTACGAAGTCGTCGAAAGGGATCCCGACGCCGCTTACCTCATCTTCCGTTATGCGCCGAACGGCCCGGCCAAGGACATGCCCACGGGCACCGTAGAGGTCGTAGAAACGGAGTCGCGCGTGAAGGTCTTCGTCCAGATCCCGCGCATGCCCGAATATCACGAGCGCGTGCTCAGGGACGGCCTGCTCCGCAAGCTCCGCGAGGAGTACGGCGTCCCTCCGCCCCGCATCGAGAAGAAGCCCTCGCCCGACGCCGGACCGCCCGTGGACGGCGGCGCGAAAGACTAACTCGCTCGGTCGGTGCTAAAGGAGAAACGCTGGCATGGACGCCCGCGAGGCTCCTCTTCCCCCGCGCATCGGGCGTTACCGGATCGAGCGGCTGCTCGGACGAGGCGCCATGGGCCGCGTCCTGCTCGCGCGCGACCTCGTGCTCGATCGCGACGTCGCCGTAAAGCTCCTACGCGACGACCTCGGCCTCGATCCGGATCAACGCCGGGCGCTCGTCGATCGCATGCGCCAGGAGGCGAAAGCGTGCGCTCGCGTCGGTCACCCGCACATCGTGCAATTGTTCGACATGGGGGAGGAACCGAACCTCGGCCTCTACCTCGTGTTCGAGTACGCGAGCGGCACGACGCTCAAAGATCGCCTTCGGCAAGGCCAGCTTCCGCCCGGCGCCGCCGCCGACGTTGCGCGTGAAATTGGCGACGCGCTCACGACGGCGCACGAAAATGGGGTCCTCCACCGCGACGTGAAGCCGGAGAACATCATCCTCACGCCCCAAGGCAGCAAGATCGCCGACTTCGGCATCGCGCGCGTTCCAGATTCGACCCTCACGAAGAACGGGGGCCTGCTCGGCACACCCGCTTACAGTGCGCCCGAGTCCATCTCGAACGGCGAGTTCTCCGCCCAGAGCGACCAGTTTTCGCTGGCTGCGACCCTTTACGAGGCGCTCAGCCGGCGCCGCGCCTTTCCCGGCGAAGACGCCGTGAGCGTCGCCGCTCGCATCACGAACGAGGACCCGCCGGGCATCGCCGATGGTTGCGGGCTCGATCGGCATGTGGACGGAGTCCTCTCACGCGGGCTTTCCAAAGATCCAGGGAAGCGTTTCGCGAGCGCGCGCGAGTTCGGCGATGCACTTGCGGAGGCGCTCGGCCGCCGTTCGCGCGGAGCGCTCCCCACGCTCCCCGACGAGCGGCACGAGGTGCTTCGGCGCGCGGAGCCGCGCGCTGGCGCTCGCTTGTTGATCGGCGGCGCGGCCGCCGGCGCGCTGCT